>NZ_JAWHNU010000001.1:168251-188521 GCF_032582135.1 Pseudomonas syringae group sp. J309-1
CATCGAATGTACCGGCCTCTTCGCGAATGAATTCGCTCCCACGGGTTTGCGCACGGTCTCGGGTTCACGATGAGCCTGCAGGGCCGAATTCATTCAGGACGGAGGTAGTTCAGGCGACTCGAATCGCTGCGCCTTACTTCACCCTTTAGCCGCCATTGCCGTCACTTCCACACGCATGCCTTCAACTGCCAACGCAGCCACGCCAACGGCGGCGCGCACGGGCCAGGGCTTGGCAAAAAAGCGTTTGTACACTTCGTTGAATGCGGCGCGGTCGGCCATGTCGGTGAGGTAAATGGTCAGGTGCAATACCCGATCCATGGAGCTGCCAGCCTTTTCCAGCGCTACTTTCAGCGCTTGCAAGGTGCATTCGCTTTGCAGCGTGATATCGCCCAGTTCCAGGCTACCGTCGGCATGGGTCGGAATCTGCGTGGATACCAATAAGCCACCAAAACCGGCAACGTCGGAAGAGATGGAGTCCGAATCAGGGTCCGGGACGAAAGTGATGTCTTGGTTTGCCATGAAGGTCTCGTGTCTGGAAAGTAAAAAGGTCACTTACTCAATTGCGTGAACAGTTTACAGCCCAACAGGCATAAAACGCAGGCATGAAAAAACCCGCCGAAGCGGGTTACTTTTCATCAATACCATTCCAACATCCTGTCAGTAGCCATCCGGGCCATGGTGGTCATCCTTTACCTCCGAAGCGCTTCCTGCGTTTCGGTTGATGGGTTTAGATTGCGCTTATAAGACACAGGGGTAAATGGACGATCAGCAGCACGCGATGTAAGCCTTTCGCCATTAGTGGCGCTGTTTTCTCCTACATGATGGCACCACCGGTTACTCCACTCGGTCCCAATAAGGTGGTGTACCGATCGCATTCAAAAAATAATCCCATACAACCCGCACTTTCTGCGAGCGAAGGCGATTCTCAGGCGACAGCAGATGGATCTGGCTCGACGAAGGCTCGACAGCCCCCTCCCACTCGGGCAATAGCTGGATCAGCTCCTTGCTTCGCAAGTGCGCCTGATTGAACAGCCATGAAGGAAACAACACGATCCCCCTGCCCGCCAGCGCAGCCTCCATCAACACTTGGCCGTTATTGCTTCGTAACGGCCCGTCGACGTCAATGACCTCTTCGGCATCATGCCCGGGGTGGCGAAAATGCCAGCGCTGTATGCCGCTCACGCCTTTGTAAACCAGACAGGCATGATTACGCAGATCCTGTGGAGAAGTCGGTTGCCCGTGCTTTTCCAGATATTCGCTGCTCGCACACAACAAATAGCGCTGATCGCAAATTTTGCGGCCTATCAAGCCAGAGTCAGGCAGTTGCCCGACCCGGAAGATGATGTCGGTGCCCTCCAGAACGGGATCAATGAACGCATCGGTGACGTTCAACTCGACAGTCAGCTCGGGGTACCTATCATAAAGGCCATTCAATAACTTCACGATGTGCAAATGACCAAAGGCGACCGGAGCATTGATCCTCACCAGGCCGCGAATATCGCCGACCTTGCCGTTGACCTCCTCGTCCGCCGCGTCCAGCAACTCCAGAACTTCACGGATCTGCACGTAGTAACGTTCGCCTGCGTCGGTGAGTTTCACTGCGCGGGTATTGCGATAGAGCAGTTGCTGCCCCACGTCCCGCTCCAATGCTGCAATGAAGCGGGATACCGAAGAAGCAGGCACCTGAAAGTGCCGCGCCGTCGCGGAAAAACTACCGGTGACGGCGACCATGGCGAAGAATCTGTGGGCTTTTAGGTGCATGGGGAAAACTCAGGCGGTACTTATAAAAAAACTACAACTATCTGATTTTGAATACTTTTCTTCGGGAATGACTGGGGTGGCGATCCATATTGCCCGGGATTCGGTTTCTCAGCCGATAAATATATCGACTGCGCTGATGCTATCGCGGGCAAGCGCGCTCCTACAGGTCCCGTGTTTGCCTCGCGACAGAGTGGTTTAAGGGACACCGAGGCAGCTCCTACAGACCAATGCGAGTCCAGCAAATCGTTTCGCGGCACATCCATCCAGTAAAACCACCAATTGCTAATACAGCAATAGTCTTTTGCTTTTCCGCTCAATTGTGGCTGCTTTAGCAACAACCTACCATGGGGGTCACTTTCATCTGCCGAGAATGCCCTGTAACCGCGGGCTTCTCGCTGGAACCAGATTCTGTCCATGGAGACTTCGATTAATGACTGACCTTTTTGCCTCCTATGACCTCAACGGCCTGACGCTGAATAACCGTTTCGTCATGGCGCCGATGACTCGCTCCCGTGCGCCTGAAGACATCGCTACCGAACAGATTGCGCTGCATTACACCCAACGCGGCACCGCGGGCCTTATTGTTTCAGAAGGCACGCCGATTTCTCGTGAAGGTCAGGGTTATCTGTTCAACCCCGGCATCTTCAGCGATGCGCAAATCAAGGGTTGGAAACTGGTGACGGACTCCGTCCACAGCGTTGGCGGCAAGATGTTCGCCCAGCTCTGGCATGTCGGCCGGGTTTCTCACACCTCTATTCAGGTCGATGGCAAAGCCCCGGTCAGTTCCACGACCAAGCCAGCCCAAGGTGGCAAGGCATTCGGTTACACCGAGGACGGCGAGCCGGGCTTCGTTGACACGTCCATCCCGCGAGCGCTGACCACTGAAGAAGTTGGCCGAGTCGTTGGAGACTTCGCTCAAGCGGCTGCAAACGCTATCGATGCAGGTTTTGACGGCGTGGAAATTCACGGCGCGAATGGCTATCTGCTTGAGCAGTTCCTGAACCCGCTGGTCAACGATCGCACTGATCGCTATGGCGCAAAAAACCTCGATGATCGTTTGCGTTTCGTGTTCGAAGTGGTTGATGCCGTCAGCGCCAGAATCGGTAAAGACAAAGTTGGCATTCGTATCTCGCCGTACGGCCAGTTGTTCGATATGCCGATCTATCCTGAAATCGATGAAACCTACGCGGCGCTCTGCGCAGGCATGAATGAGCGCGGCATTGCCTACGTCCACGTCATGGACCAGACCCACTTCTTCATGGCCGGTGAAAGCTCCGCTGCACAGGAAGAAGCGCTGCGCGAATTGCTCAAGGAATGCAAAGCCAAACTGGGCAACACCGCACTGATTCTCGCGGGCGACATGACGCTGGAGCGCGCGCAGGATCTGGTGGATGCCGGCTTGATTGACCTTGCCGCCTTCGGCCAACCCTTCATCGCCAACCCGGACCTCGTCGCCCGCCTGAAAAACGGCTGGCCACTGACCACCCCGGATCGCGACACCTACTACGGTGGCGATGCCAAAGGCTATGTGGATTACTCTCCGTACGAACCGGCCTGACGTAGCAAACGAAGGACCTCTGAGGAGCCAACTTGTTGGCTCCTACAGGTTCACCGCGAAGCCAGTACACACCGCTCCCCCTGTAGGAGCTGCCGAAGGCTGCGAAAGCGCTAAGCCTGACACACCGCAATCGCAGCCTTCGGCAGCTCCTACAGATCTCCCGCTTACGGCACGACAGCGTCCTGGTCGAACCAGATGGCGCATTTGTTCCACTTTCGGAATCTGTACACTCACTCCACCTTCACCAGACCCACCGCATCGTACCGCTCACGAGCCTCGCGAAAACCCTCTGCATTGCCCGCCACCCACATCCAGAGCGGAATCATCTGCACCAGCAATCCGCGACCAAGCTCCGACAGTTCGTAGTCGACGCGTGGCGGAACCTCGTTGTAATCCCGACGTAAAACCAGACCATCCCTTTCAAGCTGACGCAGGCTGCGGGTCAACATCCTCTGTGTCACGCCAGTCATGCGCCTGGCGATTTCTGCATGCCTCAGCCGCCCTTCCACACCCAGCGTGTGAACGATGCCCAGTGACCAGCGATTACCCGCATGGGTCAGCACTTCTCGCTTCAAACCATCGTCTTGCGCACTCAGCGCTTCGCAGGCCGCTTGCGATTGCCTGATGATTTCTTCGTTGTCCATTCGCCCCCCAGGATCACTCGTGTGCCTACTTATGGCCGCGTCTCAATGGTGACAGGATAACAACCGCTCGCCATTGAGCGGCTATCCGGAGGACATTCATGCAACTGACCAAGCCTGTGAAAACCGACAACATTCTCGTACTGGGGGCCGGAGAGCTGGGCACTCAAGTCCTGCGCGAGCTGGCTGCAATGACTGCTGACAGCGCAAAAGCGCGCATCACCGTGCTGCTGCGACCCTCCGCTGTCGCCACTCAAAACAGTTCGAAAAAACGTGCACTTGAAGAACTCCGAACGCTGGGCATCCATATTTTGCAGGCCGACGTGATCAACGATTCCATCAAGGCACTCGCCGAACATTTTCGGCATTTTGATACGGTCACCAGCTGTGTTGGCTTTGTTGCTGGCGCGGGCACCCAACTCAAGCTCACTCAGGCGGCACTCAAGGCAGGCGTGAAGCGCTATGTGCCGTGGCAGTTCGGCGTGGACTATGACGTGATCGGTAAAGGCAGCCCGCAGGACCTGTTTGATGAGCAGCTCGAAGTCCGCGAGCTTTTACGGGCGCAGCGCACAACCGAATGGTTGATCATTTCCACCGGGATGTTTACCAGCTTCCTGTTCGAGCCCGCGTTTGGGGTGGTCGAGCTGGCTAAAAATACGGTTCACGCCTTGGGCACTTGGGACACGCAGGTCACCGTCACCACGCCAGAGGACATCGGCAAGCTGACGGCGCAGATCATCTTTGCCGAACCCCGCCTGATCAACCAGGTGGTGTTCGTCGCAGGGGATACGCTGAGCTATCGACAACTGGCGGACATCCTCGACGAAAAGCTTGATCGCACGCTGTCTCGCGTGGAATGGACAGTCACGCAGTTGAACGCCGCTCTTGCCGCAGCGCCGGAGGATTCACTTTGCAAATACCGGGCGGTGTTTGCCCTGGGCAAAGGCGTCGCCTGGGATAAAACCCGCACGTTCAACGCCACCCACGGTATTGAAATGACCACAGCCGCTGACTGGATCGAGCAGAACCTACTGCCTGCCAAGGGCGCGCTTGTGTAACACCTGCCTTAACAGATCGTGCCCGCTCACCAGCAGAATGCCGGCGAGCACCAGTGCCGAGCCGATCACAAAGGAGGATTCCAGCGTCTCATCCAGCAGCCACACACCAAACACCACGCCGAACAAGGGCGTCATGAACGACAGCACACCCAGGCGCGAACCGAGATAGCGGCCCAGCAGCCAGAACCAGACGAGGAAACTCAGGAACGAGACGCCGATGGTCTGGTAAGCCAGGCTGCTGACCGCAACGGTGGTCAGGTTGATGCCCGTTTGACCGGTGGCCAGAGCCATCAACGCAAGGATCACAAAGGCCCCGGCCAACTGATAGAACAGTGTCAGCGGTGCGGGCGCGTCGGACAGTCTGGAGCCGCGAATGGTGAGGGTCGTACCGGCCCACAGAATAGCCGCCAGCAAACCCAACCCGTCACCAATCCGCTGATGCAGCACTGATACGCCGGGGGCTGCGGGGGCATAGAACGCCAGCACGACACCTGAGAAAGCGATGAGGATCCCGATCCATTGCAGCAACGTCAGCCGTTCACTGCGGAACCGAAAATGCAGACCGATGGCGACAAATATCGGTGCAGTGTAAAGGAAGATCACCATGTGCGCGGCCGAGGTATAGCGCAGCCCTTCGCCCACCGCGAGGTACTCCAGCGCAAACAGCACACCGACCATGATCCCGGCTTGCCAGGTGCCGCTGCGTTTCATTTGGTGCCAGCGCAGCATCAGCAACACGCCGACCATCAATGCCGCAAAGCCTGAGCGCAGGGCGATCTGGAAAATCGGCGCAATGTCCGGTGCAGCGGCCTTGATCGCGACTTGCTGCAGACCCCATACGGTACACAGCACGGTCATCATGACCGCAGCCTGACCGTCGATGGGTTTACGAATATTCACAGAGCTCAATCCCAGACGTTATCAACCGCGGCATTATGGCGTTTGGCCGAAACAAAATGTTGAACATCTGAGACTGTGTGCCGGGATGTTGTTGGAGCGAGGCTTGCCCGCGAAGCAGTCATTAAGATGGATCAGATACACCGAGCCATCCTTGTTCGCGGGCAAGCCTCGCTCCAACAGATATTGCGTAACCCGTCGTAGCCGCGCCTATCCCCGATCAACCCGCCCCGCATAACACCCTCTGCGCGCGTTATGAACATGGATGTAACTGACCTCTGGATTGGCAAATATCTGCTCGATCACCGGCTCTATCGCCACGCCCTCCACGACGTGAGCTTCGATCATCATCCCTTCCGCGTCATAGCCCCTCAGCGACAGCAGGCGGATGCGCATTGACTCAGGAACCTGATCGATAGCGTCGTAAGTCTGGCTAGCCCCTTCGCGGATGAAAATCGCATGAGTCGCGCGATAAGGGGTCATGGCCGGCTGGCAGACGTGATTCAGTAAAAGCACCGTCTCGCCAATTTCCGCGTCCAGCAATTCGATGCGGTCAGGGAAGCCTGGTTTTTTATCGACGTGGTAACGCTTTACGCCGAGCGCTTTCAAGGCGTCGTCGGATAAACCAAAAAGCGTCTGGAAAGGTTCCGAGGAGAGGCCTGTGATCCGAAAAGTCATGCTGGGCTCCTGCTGGATTGGAGCTTGTATCAAACCCGCTATCCAACCGGATAACACCCTGCTTCTTGCTGTCCAACCCGAACTGCAATCAAAGTGACATCTCACCATTCACGGCTTTTTGCCTCGCTTGTGTGATAATCGCCGATTCGCTCACTTTCCTCCGTACAGAGAACTGCGCATGTCCTACCGGGCACCTCAGGACTTGGCCCTCGACCTTGCACTCTCCGCACTGCTTGAAGCACAGGTGCGCGACGGGCATTACGCAAGTGTCGAAGACGCGCGCCAGGCGACTCTGCGGCTCATGCAAGTTCCCGAGGCCGGAGCGCGAGATGTGACGGCCGAGGAGACCGGCGAGACGGCGCTGTATGACTCCATGGATTTCGCCCGTCTTGCCCTTTCGGCGGTCAGCGGGGTTGGAGTCTGGACCTATGAAGTGTCCAGCGACTGTTTCTACTGCGACGCTGGTATCAGCGAGTTGTATGGCATTGACCCGGTGCAGGCCGCCAGTGGCATCAAGCGCAAGGATTTTCTCGCCAACGTTCACCCCGATGACCTGGCCGCGCTGCGCAAGACCATGGCAGGCGGGTTGGTCAACAGCGGCGACCTCGAACTCGAATACCGCATCGTTCATCCCGACGGGTCAGTCCGCTGGGTGCTTTCTCGCGGCCACACGTATTTCAGTAATACCGGCGAGCCAGTGAGGCGTACAGGCGTCGGCATCGAGATGACGGCTCAGCGTCTGCTCGAACAGCAACTGCGGCAGAGTCAGAAAATGGAAGCCGTCGGCCAACTGACGGGCGGTCTGGCTCATGATTTCAACAACCTGCTGACCGGAATCACCGGCAGCCTGGAGATGATCAAGCGGCGGATCGCGCAGAATCGCGTCGGTGAAATAGACCGCTACCTCGACGCGGCACAAGGCGCCTCGCGTCGGGCAGCGGCACTGACCCATCGATTACTCGCTTTCTCGCGCCGCCAAACCCTGGAACCGATCGCAACCGACGTCAATCGCTTGGTCGCGAGCATGCTTGAGCTGATTCGCAGCACGACCGGCCCCGCCGTGAATGTGCAAGTCAAGAACGACGCCAATCTGTGGCTGACGCAGGTCGATCCAAATCAACTGGAAAACGCCCTGCTCAACCTGTGCATCAATGCCCGCGACGCCATGCCCGAGGGCGGCACCCTGACCATCCGCACCGGCAATTGCACCCTGCAGGCCAGGGCCGCCGCCGAACGGGATTTGCCTGTAGGCGAGTACCTGACCCTGAGTGTCTGCGACACCGGCAGCGGCATGAGCAGCGACGTGATTGCCCACGCGTTTGACCCGTTCTTCACCACCAAACCCATGGGCGAAGGCACCGGCCTGGGACTGTCGATGATCTACGGCTTCGTGCGTCAGTCGGGCGGTAGCGTGCACATCCATTCGATCATGAATGTGGGCACCAACATGACTTTGTACCTGCCACGGTCACGGAGCGAGACTGCGCCTTCCGAAACGCCATTGGCCCTGACGCCACCGCCGCTGGCCGAACGTGGCGAAACGGTATTGGTGATTGATGACGAACACACCGTGCGCATGCTGATCCGCGAGGTGCTGGAAGATCTGGGCTATACCGCCATCGAAGCAGAGGACGGCGCCAGCGGGCTGCAAGTACTCCAGTCCAGTCGGCACATCGACCTTCTGGTCACTGACGTCGGTCTGCCCGGTGGTATCAATGGCCGCCAGGTAGCAGACGCCGGACGCAGTCTGCGCCCTGACCTGAAAATACTGTTCATCACCGGCTATGCCCATAACGCGCTGGGCTGGGAAGAACAGCTGGAGCCCGGCATGCATTTGCTGACCAAGCCGTTCTCCATGGATGAGCTGACCAGTCGCATCAAAAGCGTCATTACCGACTGACGTTCTTTGCGGGCGCTTTACCAAACCTTTACCGAATCCAGACCTCCGCTTACATGAAACGGGTGTTTCATACGTCCATGGCGAACCCACTTACTTTCGCCAAAGGAGACACCATGTTTTCGAAGATGACCCAAGTCCTGATTCTGTCCGGTAGCCTGCTCGTCGCCGGGGCCGCTACCGCCAATGAACGCGACGTGATCGTCCCCGTTATCGCCGGTGCAGCCGTGGGTGCGGTATTGGCTACTGTGATCAGCCACTCGAGCAGGGACAATGACCGCCCGCGCTATCAGGAATACCGGCCACAACCGCGTTATCAGCCGCGTTATCAACCCCAGTATCAAGCGGTGCGTTACGTCCCGGTGCGTGCGGTCGAATACCGCCGCTACGACCCGCCCCGTGGCGGCTATTACGACCACAGGCCCCGCCGGGATTACGATCATGGCCGAGGCCGTGATCGCTGGTAATAGATCTTCTAGACCAAGGCTTGATCTGCAAGCGCCGCTGTCATCTGGCAGCGGCTTTTTTCATTCCCTGCATTCCGTCCCCGGTGTCGCCTGTGTATGATCGCAGCGGGCCAATGCTGCCTGCCGCTCGCTCCCGATGGGAAAGGTGAAAGCATGGTTTCTTCCGAATCCTGTCGCATCTCTTGATAGTCCAGGTTTGGCAATGCGAGCACCAGAAAGCCTCGACTCCAGGAGCTCTCATGCTATCCATCGAACACGCCAAGCAAATGGCCAAGCGGCTGCGCGCCGACCTCGCAAAGTCCCATCAGGACATTTCCCACTCCGCCGCCCTTGAACTGGTCGCCCATCAACTGGGCCATAAAGACTGGAACACTGCGTCAGCGCTGCTCACCCACGAAGTTGCCCCGGCGGGCATCACCTTCGACAAATCGATTCCTATTCTGCGATCGTTCGACGAAACCAAGGCACGCGAGTTTTACCTCGATTTCCTCGGCTTCAGCGTTGAATTCGAGCACCGGTTCGAAGCGGATCTGCCGCTGTATCTGGGGATAACCCGCAACGGCCTGCAACTGCACCTCTCCGAACACCACGGCGATGCCAGCCCCGGCTCGACGGTATTCATCCCGATGCAAAATATCGAACTGCTTCGCGATGAACTACAGGCCAAGCGCTACGGCTACGGCCGACCGGACATCGTCGAGCAAGGCTGGGGCAAAGTGCTGGAGGTTTACGACCCGTTTGGCAATCGGTTGAGGTTTTGTGAGGGGTGAGCCAACAGTGCCTGCCAACGCGCATAACCCATTGACCTGAAATACCTTATGGCGTTACCTAAAGACTTGGGCTGTTAATGTGGGAGCCGAGCTTGCTCGCGATAAGGCTGGACGCGGTTCACTTTAGATCGCGCCCAGCCTTATCGCGAGCAAGCTCGGCTCCTACATAAGGCAGCAGTCAACAAGAGACAGTGCCTAAGCAGAAATCTATATATGGGGTTTACAGTAAGGCGGCGTGTCAGTCTGGGGTGAATCCGGATTTTCAAGTCGATCGACAGCTTTTCCCCCTCAACTCAAAAAAACGCACCACCCGTCCAGCCCTTTACACATTCTTGGAATTTATCCGGAAGCCCCCGCCTCAGACCTACATACCAAGAACATTTGTAGGCTGCCTTATGAACTCTCTGCGCAATTTTGATGATCGCCTGAACCCGGCAATGCATTCAGATGCAGATGCCAGAACCCTCTACCACCAGCTGTTGAGCGATCCCCGACAGGTGGATGTCCGTACGCTTCGCCACTTTCTCGAAGTCCATCTTCACGAAGCGCGGCAATGTCCCGTGGATCTTCCTGAAGACCTCAGCGAGATGCCCGCGTGGATGGAGGGAAAGGCAAGTGTTGTCGCCAGTGCGTACAGAGAGTATCTCGAAGTACGGCATGCAGGCGCAGGTAGGCAATTCTTCGGAAGCAAGGCTCATGCCCTTTATTTTCTAAGACAGGTAGCACCGACCAAACTGGTGGATGGGGCCTGGCTGTACGCTGCAGTAAAACACACCGACGACTGGCGCTATCACGGTCTGATCCGTACCTACCTAGAAGAGCTGGGAGACGGCGATCCCGCTCTGAATCATGTGGTGCTGTACCGCAAGCTTCTGGCTGATCACGACTGCGCGCCCACCGAACAACTGGAAGACGTGTTGTACGTCCAGGGCGCCATTCAGCTCGCACTCGCGCAACTGGGTGACGAGTACCTGCCAGAGCTGCTCGGGTACAACCTGGGCTATGAGCAGCTTCCGTTGCACTTGTTGATTACTTCGTTCGAGCTCAACGAACTGAACATCGATCCGTACTATTTCACGCTGCACGTCACCATCGACAATGCCAGTAACGGCCACGCCCACAAAGCAGTGCAAACCGTTCTCGATCTGTTGCCAACAGATGACACCCGGCATGAATTCATTGAGCGGCTGCGCGCTGGCTATGCCCTGAACGAACTGGGCACCGGCACTAAAGAAGTCATCGCCAGCTTTGATCTGGAGAACGAAGTCGTGGCCATGCTGGAGCGCAAGCGTTCCTTTGGTCAGTACATGCATTCGGACTATTGCCGTCTGGACGGGTTGACCATCAACCAGTGGCTGGGCGAGCCCGGACGCAGCCGCGCGTTCCTGACCGCTCTTGAAAACAAAGGCTGGATCAAACGCAATCAGGATCCGACCCAAAGTCGCTTCTGGCAACTGATCGACGGCCCGGGAGCGGTGATGTTTGGTGTATTCAGCGGCTATGAAATGCAGCTACTGCGTGACTGGATCGCAGGGGAATGGGTTGACGAAAGTGCTTCGGCCAACAGCAACCCGTTTCGTGCCCGGTTCCGGCGTCGGGCGACACCCGCCTCTGTATCGCCAAAGCAACCTAAAGCTAACGGCTCGACTGAGCGATTGATCAGTCTGCTGTCCCCTTCCCAACACTCGACGCCTGAGGGCCTGATCGCCACTCGGGCCTATTCCAGCCAACTTGCTCAAGGATCGTTAGCGTGATGGACCACACCACTGCATCGTCATCGTTTACTAATGCACCCAACACTGAAGAACAGACCCATGACCTGGCACTCGTTCAGTTGGGTCGTCGACTACAGGCCGATGAGTACAAGTTCGTCACGGTGACGCCCCTGACCCATCAGCGCAATAACGAGCGCGAGCAAAACTGCAAGGCTCGTAACCTGCGCGATATCTTTGGCTGGAACCGGCCGTTTGAAACAAACCTGCTGCCAGAGGCGGAAATAAACGCCCTGCTGGCCAGCGGAATCATCCGCGCCCATGCCGGGTTGTTACTCAGTGAAGTACGCTGGTCGAGCCTGCAGGACCTGCTTTTCGTGCATTCCGGCTTCCCGACCATTTCAAACGATGCAGTCTTTTTCGGCCCCGACACCTACCGATTCGCCCAGGCCATTGAAGAGCATCTGAGAACCTCAATGCATCCGGTGCGCACTGCGGCTGATATTGGTTGTGGCAGCGGCATGGGAGCCATCCTCATCGCAAAATCCAGACCCAACGCCCAAGTGTTGGCACTGGATATCAATCCGACAGCCCTGAGGTTTACAGCGGTCAACGCTGCACTGGCGGAGATCGAAAACGTGCACGCCTGGCACAGCGATCTGCTGGAAAGTACTTCCGGCGAATTCGACCTCATCGTCGCCAACCCGCCTTATATGCAGGACAGCCAGAAACGCGCCTATCGTCATGGCGGCGGACGCCTGGGTTCAGAGCTTTCCGTACGCATCGTCGAGCAAGCGATGGGTCGCCTGGCAATGGGCGGTAGCCTGTTGCTGTACACCGGCACGCCATGGGTCGACGGAGTGGATCTGTTCCTTGAACACGCCCTGCTGTTGATTGATCGCCCAGGTTTCGCGTGGTCCTATCGCGAGATGGACCCGGATGTATTCGGCGAGGAACTGGAAACCGAAAACTACGCTCAGGCAGAAAGAATCGCTGCGGTGGTGTTAACGGTTACCCGGACGGCGTGAGCGGTTGTCGGCGTTCTTGACGATGCAAATACTTTGGCTGTACCGAACCCTTCGCGAATGAATTCGCTCCTACCGGATTTGCGCAAGCCTGAAGCTCAACGCAAACTGGTAAGACCGAATTTATTCGGGAAGACAGCATTCCCAACGACGCAGATGCTGTGGCTGTACCGGCCCCTTCGCGAATGAATTCGCTCCTACCGGATCTGCGCTAGCCTGAAGCTCAACGCAACCTGGTAGGACCGAATTTATTCGGGAAAACGGTATCCCTGACGACACAGAGGCTGTGGCTGTATCGCGGGTTGCTTAAGCCTCAGCAAGAGCCTCGCGCACGAAGTCTTCATAAGTGCGTAATGGGTGCCCAATGATGGTCTGAAGCTGCTCAATGGTTCCTTCTTTTGCCTGCATGCCAAACTTCTGAATCCCCGCCATCATCAGGCGCATGTCATACGCCAGCCAATTGGGACCGTATGAAGCGAGCTGCCCTTCGAAAGCCGCAACGTCATCACCGCCGTAGGCGATCTCGCGACCCAGCGCGGTACTCCAGACTTTCGCCACAGACGCACCGGTGAGCGGCTGCGGTCCGATCAACTCCAGCGTTACACGATCCAGCGCAGAGGCTGCCTTGTCGCGGCGAAGCAACTCTGCGACGGCGACGTCTGCGATATCGCGCGCATCAATCATGGAAACACCTGCCGAACCGATTGGCATTGGATAAACCGAGTAATCCTGAATGGTCTGTTGGACCATGTGATCGTTTTGCATGAAATAAGCCGGACGCAAAATAGTCACGGGCATGTCGAGGGTCTCGATCATGTGCTCAACCGTATGCTTGCCGTTGAAGTGCGGGACATTGGTGAACTTGTCCGCATGGATCACCGACAGGTAAACAATGCGCTCAATGCCCGCCTCGCGAGCAAGATTCAGCGTAATGAGGGCTTGGGTGACCTCGTCAGGCGTCACCGCATTCAGCAGAAACAGCGTACGCACCGACGACAGTGCCTCGCGCATCGACGCTACATCGGTTAGGTCTGCGACCACTTCAGTGACGCCCGCGGGGAAGGTCCGCTTGCCCGGTTGGCGGACGAGAGCTTTGACGTCAGCGCCCGCGTCAGCAAGGCCTTGGGTGATCAGTGAACCAATAGTGCCGGTGGCACCAGTAACCAGAATGCTCATATTGAAACTCCTGCTGAGGATTTGAAGTTGATCTGCGAGTGAAATCCGCAACGACCTTGACGAGAAAGTAATCCGTTGCACTTATAAAACGAAGACCCCAAAATCCAGACACCTCGTTGCAAATATGGAACACCATGAATCTGAACGCGCTGATCGATTTCATGCTCGTCGCCACCCATTCAGGGCTGGGAAAGGCAAGCCGTGCGAGCGGTGTTTCCAAAGCCACGTTGTCGCGCCGAATCGCCGACCTTGAAGAGCAACTGGGCGTGAGGTTGATTGAGCGCAGCGCCCGCGGCCTGAAACTTACCGAAGCGGGCGAGGCGCTGATGTCTCGAGCTGAAGGCCCGCTGAGTGAGGTGACCGAAGCCATGACGGCAGCCCGCGAAGGCGTTTCAACGCCTCGCGGACGCTTGCGGGTCGCGGCACCGATTTTGTTCTCTCAGCTCGCGATGGGCCGTATCGGCGCCGAGTTCTGTGCGGCCTATCCGGAAGTCTTGATTGAGGTGGTTGCGGAAGATCGCATGGTCGATCTGGTGGAGGAGCAATACGACGTCGCCATCCGGATCAATCCAGGCCCGGACAGCAGCCTGGTCGGCAGGTGCTTCGCCAAAGACCGGCTGATCGTCGTGGCGGCGCCTGAAATACCCAAGCCTATGCCCGGTGCAATCAGGCCCGTTCCGGGCATCGTGACTTCAACGTTCCAGCCCACCCACTGGAGTCTCGATGGCGGGCAGTTGGTCCTGGAGCCGATTCCGAAAATGAGCTTCTCTTCATTGCTGATGGTCCGCGATGCAGCTATCGCCGGGGGCGGTGCGGCCCTCATTCCACAGTCCATTGCCTGGAACCAGCTTGCCCGAGGTGAGTTGGTTCAGTGGGGGACTGTGTCGGGTGTCGAGCCGTCGCTGTGGGTTTTGCATACATCCAGGCGGCTTGCGGCTCCCAAAGTACGGGCATTTGTCGACTTCATGTGTGCCAGGTATCCGGACATGTCCCTGGTGCTTGATGGGTAGAAAATTGCTCACACAGGGAATGCATTTCTGATCGCACAGATGCTGTGATGGTATAGGCCCCTTCGCGAATGAATTCGCTCCTACCGGATTTGTGCAAGGCTGATGCTCAACGCAAACTGGTAGGACCGAATTTATTCGGGAAGACGGTATCCCTGACGACGCAAATGCTGTGGCTGTGCCGGCCCCTTCGCGAATGAATTCGCTCCCACAGGGTCTGCACCTTCCTCACGTTCACCCCGATCCTGTGGGACCGGATTCATCCGGGAAGGCGGCATTCCCGACGATGCAAATGCTCTGGATGTACCGGCCCCTTCGCGAATGAATATGCTCCTACCGGATTTGCGCCGATCAATCATAAATAATCTTCTGATACACCGGGGTCTGCTGCGCGCTGTGTTTGATACGCCGCACCGAGCTGCCGGTGATCAATTGCCCGCCCAGTAGAAGATTGCCGCATGGTGATCGCGGTTCGAAGAGACGTTGCCTTAATACCCTGATCGCCTCCGCCCCCAACTCATCGCGAGGGACGTGAAGCGTGGTGAGCGGTATGTCGTTGATGTCAGCCAGATTGAAGCCATCCATACTCATCACAGAAACGTCCTGAGGCACCCTCAAACCAGCGCTCTGTAGCGCTTTCACGGCACCGGCTGCCATGAAATCGCCCCCGGCAAGAATCGCGGTAGGTCGGTCATCAGGTGCGCAATCTGCGATAAAAGCCGCCACCCGCGCTTCCGCCTCGGCACTGCTGAAGCCTTCGGTAATGATCTGATGGTTCGCGTCGACAAACTCGAGATTCTGCTCCTTCCAGGCGTCGCGAATCCCACGCATGCGCAGATCCATCGTGTAGCGCCTGAGGCACTGCAATGTCAGTACGTTTCGATGACCCATCTGAAACAGGTAATTGATCGCAAAATGACCGATCAAAAAGTGGTCGGGCGATATGGAAGGCAGGCGCATGCTGCGATCAATGCAGTTGATCAGCACAGCAGGCTTGCTGAAATCCGCTGCCAGCTGGTGAATGTGCGGATCATCAATGCCGATCAGAATCGCTGCATCGGTTTCTTTCTGATTCATCTTTTCAAGAAACAACAATGCGTCGCTGTCGACCTCCTCAAGTTCGCAGTAACGAACTCGAACATCATGCTGCGCAACCGCCTGGGTGATGCCCTGAATAACCTTGTAGTAGAAGATATCCGAGCGGACGTTAAAGGCACGCGAGGGTGCAAAGATGGTCAGCCCGTTAAGCAGAAACCGGCCATTGGCGAGGTCTTCCATCACCCCATGCTGGCGCGCCACCGCCAACACTTTCTGCCTCGTTGCCGCGCTAGTATTTGATTTACCGGCAAGCACTCGGGAAACCGTCGCAATCGACAGACCTGTTTGTGCAGCGATCTCAGTAATGCGTAGCTTGCCCACAGCGACTGATCCATTGAGACAATTTATGTAAAAGCTTTCATATCAGAAAAAGACCACAAGGCCTAGCGTGGTCTGGATTCCACCAATCGATTCACTAAGAAAATGTAAATTTATACATCGTTAGTTCTGTACGGGGCATAAGCCGTTGCCCTAGCGTTGAGCCTCAAATAAAAACAAAACGCCGGAAAATCCGGCACAGGCGAAGAATTGATGACTATCGATATCGACCGCAATGCTCGACTTTCGGCCAAGCGAAAATTCATCCCGCACCTGCGCTGGTGGATGCTCTCCCTGTTTCTGCTTGGCGTCACCGTCAACTACATCACCCGAAACTCATTGGGCATATTGGCCCCGGAACTGAAATCCACGTTCAGCATGTCGACTGAACAATACTCGTGGGTAGTCGCCGCTTTTCAACTGGCTTACACCCTCTTCCAGCCCATCTGCGGATGGCTGATCGATGCTGTCGGGTTGAAACTCGGCTTCGTGATATGTGCCGTCATATGGTCGGTGATGTGTCTGCTGCATGCGGGCGCAGCGAGCTGGGTACACCTGGCGATCCTGCGCTTTTTCATGGGTGCTTCGGAGGCTGCCGCCACCCCCGCGAATGCCAAAGCCATCGGCGACTGGTTCCCGAAAAAGGAACGGCCTGTCGCGGCAGGCTGGGCTGGCGTCGGCTTCTCGTTGGGCGCGATGTTAGCGCCGCCCATCATCTATCTGGCTCACGTTTCGCTGGGCTGGCAGGGCGCATTTTTGATTTCCGGTGGCATCGGACTGGTGTGGGCTGGCCTCTGGGCCTGGCTTTACCACGCGCCAGCCATCCACCCTCGCCTCTCTCCCGCTGAGCGGGAACACATCCAACAAGACGGCGAAATAACCGGCCAGCAAATGCCGTTTTTCAAAGCGCTGAAAAAGATCGGTCGGGACAAAAGGTTTTACGGAATCGCCCTTCCCGCCTTCATGGCTGAACCCGCCTGGGCGGTCATGAGTTTCTGGGTGCCTCTGTATCTGGCCAATGAGAGAGGCATGGACCTAAAGCAAATCGTTCTGTTTGCCTGGGTGCCTTTTCTGGCAGCAGACCTGGGCAGTATCGCCAGCGGTTATCTCTCCCGTGCCTACCACCGAATCTTCAAATGCACGCGGGTCAACTCAATCGTTGCGAGTTCGATCACGGGCGCGTTTCTGATGTTTTCGTTAGCCGTCATGACTCAGGTGAAAGATCCCTATGTCGCGATCGCGCTCATTTCAGTCGGCGGTTTTGGCCACCAGATTATCTCCTGCATGTTGAGTGCATTGGTGGTCGAGACCTTTGATCGGGATGAACTGGCGACGGTTAACGGCATGCGTGGTTCCTGCGCCTGGATTGCCAGCTTTATCTTCTCGCTGATCATCGGTGTCAGCGTCGACAAAATAGGCTTTAACCCACTGTTCATCGCCATGGGGCTCTTTGATTTTATAGGGGCAATTTTCATGATCATGTTTATCGCGGACCGTACCCAGTCCAAATCCAGGCCCAAATCTGAAGTGGTGCACCCACAATGAAATCACTCAAAAACTGGAAGTTCCACGCACGAAAAGAAGGCTATATCGAGCTGCTGGTCGAGGACCGGCATGTATTCCGCATCCATATGCTCGAAGATGGTTTGGCTCGTGTCCTGCTGATGCGCGCAGGCACATTGGAACTGGATCGAACCTGGAGCATTGCGCCCAAGGAGGATGTCCCTTGGGAAGGTCGGTCTCGTGAGTCCGTCGCCGGTTTTTCCTTGCCCGCATTTCAGCTCGAAGAGCTCCAGGACCGACTGATACTGACCACCCAAAAACTGCGCGTAACGGTGCATCGGCCACTGTGGTTGCAATGGGAATTCCACGACGGCCTGGCCTGGAAGCCGCTGGTCTCGGATCGTCCCACCGGCGCCTACTCACTCAACGCCCATGGTGATGGCGTCGAGCATTATCAGTTGCGCGCCCCTGAACATCGCTACTACGGCCTTGGGGAAAAAACCGGTGATTTAAACCGCACCGGCAGACGTTTTGAAATGCGTAATCTCGACGCCATGGGCTACAACGCGGCGAGCACTGACCCGCTTTACAAGCACATTCCGTTCGTCATTACCCAGCAGCAAGACGCAAGTTTCGGGATGTTCTACGACAACCTGAACACCAGCGTCTTTGATCTGGGCAACGAGCTGGATAATTACCATCGCCCGTATCGTCGCTACAAAGCGGACGCGGGGGATCTCGACTATTGGGTTATTGCAGGGCCGCGCGTACTCGATGTGACCAAGGCCTTCGTCCGCCTGACCGGACGCACCTTGTTCCTGCCTAAATGGAGCCTGGGCTACAGCGGCTCAACCATGCACTACACCGATGCTGACAATGCGCAGGAACAGTTGCTCGGTTTCCTTGATCTCTGTCGGCAACACGAGATGCCTTGTGACTCGTTTCAGCTGTCATCCGGGTATACGTCGATTGGCGACAAACGCTATGTGTTCAACTGGAATTACGACAAAGTCCCGGATCCAGAGGCGCTGGCGCAAGCGTACCGTGATGCCGGAGTCAGGCTGATTGCCAACATAAAACCGTGCCTGCTGCAGGATCATCCACGCTACCCAGAAGTGGCAGATCAGAAGCTGTTCGTGACCGACTCGGAATACGACCAGCCAGAAAGGTCGGTTTTCTGGGACGACGAGGGCTCGCACCTGGACTTCACCAATCCAGAGAGCATCCGCTGGTGGCAGTCAAACGTCACCTCGCAGCTTCTGGAAATGGGCATTGATTGCACGTGGAACGACAACAACGAATATGAAGTGTGGGACGGCGAGGCACGCTGCCAGGGCTTTGGTCGCGAGATAGCGATCAAACATATCCGGCCCGTCATGGCGCTGTTAATGATGAGAGCTTCGCTGGAGGCGCAGCAGCGATTCGCACCTTCAGAACGCCCTTACCTCATCTCCCGCTCGGGTTGCGCCGGGATGCAGCGCTATGTTCAGACCTGGAGCGGCGATAACCGGACCAACTGGGACACCCTCCGCTACAACACCCGGATGGGCCTGGGCATGAGTCTGTCAGGGTTGTACAACGTGGGGCACGATGTCGGCGGGTTCTCGGGCAACAAGCCGGATCCTGAGCTTTTTTTACGTTGGGTCCAGAACGGTGTGATGCACCCGCGCTTCACTATTCATTCCTGGAACGACGACGGCACCGTAAACGAGCCATGGATGCACCCCTCCGTTACCGACGCGATCCGCGACGCCATCCGCCTCAGATACCGGTTGATGCCTTATTTCTATACCTTGCTGTGGCAAGCAAGTCATGAAGACGAGCCCATTTTGCGGCCGACTTTTCTGGACCACGAGCACGATCCGCAGACCTTCGAAGAGAACGACGAATTCCTGCTGGGCCGGGACATGCTGGTCGCCAGCGTTGTAGAACAAGGCGCACGCGCGCGCGAAGTCTGGCTACCGGTTAACGAGACAGGTTGGTGCGACTGGCATTCTGGTGAATGGTACGAAGGCGGCCAATACGTGTCTCTCGCTGCACCGCTGGAACGCTTGCCATTGCTGGTTCGAGGAGGCGCTGCAATTGCCACCGGTGAATGCCACAAGCTCAATGACTCATCCCTTGATCGTCATCGCGAGCTGGTGATTTTTCCTGCCCCCTCAGGCTCCGCAAACGGGGTGCTGTTCGAAGATGATGGCATCAGCCACGAGTGGAAGAACGGCAGCAGCCTGCTGATTAACTGGACCCTCGAATATGGCCCGGACTTCATTGATTTGAAGATCGTCAAAACAGGAATTTTTCGTCCCGCGTGGGGGCAGCTTGAGGTGTCGCTGAAGGCACAGGATGCGCGACCTTTGAGGATCAATGGCAATAGCCGAACGACTTTAGGGTTGGCCGAGATTCCGGATCACGAACTTGATTGATCAATGACTGATTAGGAATGCTTTTCTGTAGGAGCTCACGAGCACCGCGAGGCAGCGATGGCGGTCTGTCTGATACACCGCGATCGCGGCCTCGCGGTGCTCGTGCGCTCTAATAAAACAACATGCAATTACTGGATTGAAATGCATTTTCTGTAGGAGCTGCCGAAGGCTGCGAAACATTTCTCCTGATACACCTCGATCGCAGCCTCGCGGTGCTCGTGCGCTCTAATAAAACAACATGCAATTACTGGATTGAAATGCATTTTCTGTAGGAGCTGCCG
>NZ_JAWHNU010000001.1:188621-221815 GCF_032582135.1 Pseudomonas syringae group sp. J309-1
AAGGCTGCGAAACATTTCTCCTGATACACCTCGATCGCAGCCTTCGGCAGCTCCTACAGGTCCTGTGTTTGCCGCGAGACAGCGCGGTGATATGGAAACAGGGCCAGCTTGGCTGCCAGGTCTGTCGATTGCCCAAGCTCCATAACCTCCTCAGGATTCGTCACCGAGCCGGGACAGGCTTGCCGCGAGTTCATCCTTGCGAAACGGTTTGGAAAGCCGCGGAATATCGGCATCAAGCCCCTCACGCTCGGCATAGCCGGAGACCAGGAGGATTGCAGTCCCGGGCCGGGAAGTTCGGACTACTCTGGCCAGATCGGTGCCACTGATACCAGGCATCAGGTGGTCTGTGACGAGCAGGTTGAAGGGCTGCCCGGCGTCCAGCAGTTGTAAGGCCTCCTCGCCCGATGCCGCCTCGATTACCCGGTAGCCCAGGTCCGTCAGCATGTACGAGGTGCTTGCGCGTACAAGTTCTTCATCGTCAACCAGAAGCGCAATGCCACGCACCGATTGCCGCTCTGGAGCTTCAACAACGCGCAAGGCTGTTGCCGGTACGGTCATGCTGCGCGGAAGCCACAGCTCCACGTTCGTTCCAAGACCAGGCAAGCTTTGAATCGTAAGCGCACCGTTCAACTGGGATGCCAGTCCATGCACCATCGAGAGGCCGAGACCCGTTCCTTTCCCGACGCCTTTGGTCGAAAAGAACGGCTCCACCGCCCGGGCGAGCGTCGCCGCGTCCATCCCCGTGCCGGTGTCAGCGACGGACAGACACAGGTATTCGCCGCTCGGAAGCCTCGAGCGGTGACCGCTACTGACTAACTCAGTACTCGCGGATATGCGCATCGTTCCTCCTTCAAGCATCGCATCGCGCGCGTTCACGGAGAGATTCAGAAGTGCCATTTCGAGCTGGTTCGGATCCGCCATCGCCGCAGGCAGGTTCTCCGGGGCGTCGACAACGACCTTGATTTGCGGACCGGTGGTGCTGGCGACGAGATCGCCCATGTCGCTGACCAGCTTTGCCACGTCGACCGGAACCGCTTGAAGCGGTTGGCGACGCGCGAAGGCAAGCAACCTTTGCACGAGGGTTTTCGCACGATCCGCTGATTGCAGCGCACCGGAGATCAGCCGCTGCTCTCGCTCGCCGCCCACGCCTCTGCGCTGGAGCATGTCCAACGTGCCAACGATCGGTGTCAGCAGGTTGTTAAAGTCATGAGCCACGCCGCCGGTAAGCTGACCCATTGCTTCCATCTTCTGACTCTGACGCAACGCCTGCTGGACTTCTTCCCGCTCAGCGATGGCCTGGGAAATCCTCGCTTCGAGCGTGGCGTTGAGTTCGCGCAGTTCCTCCTCGGCGGCCTTGCGGGCGGTGACATCAACCACGGTGCCGGTAAAACGCAGACAGCGATTGGACGAATTGAATACAGCCCGGCCCTTGGCCGCTATCCAGCGGACAATGCCATCCTCGCGGCCAATCGTGCGGTAGTCCACTTCGTAAAGAGCGCGCTGCTCTGGATCGACGGCCGCTGCGAAGGCCTCAGTCGTTGCTTCTCGATCTTCCGGATGCAAACCGTCATAGAAGTGTTGCAACGTGACCGGCACATCAGCCGAAATGCCGAACATGGCCTTGGTCTGTGGCGGCCAGATGAGCGTTTGATGAACGATATCCACGTCCCAGAAGCCAATGTCAGCGTTTTCCACGGCAAGGCGCAGTCGCTCCTCGCTCTCGCGCAGACGCATCTCGGCACCTACCCGCTCAACATGCGCCCAGCAGCGCTCGACGACTTCCCTGACCAGGGATATTTCGGACGGTTGCCAGTCCCGAGGCTGATCCTGATGAACCGCCATCATTGCCGTCAGCCGGCCGTCCTTCACAAGCGGGCAACAAATGATCGCGTCCACACCAATGGATAGAAAGGTCTCAAGGCCCGCGCCACGGTTCAGTTCTGCGACAACATCACGTATGACCAACGTGCGGCCCGCGCGCATATCTTGCGCAGCACGAGATCCAAAAAGGTCGAGGCTATAGGCTCCAACCGAACTCTGGATGCCGGGCGCATTGTAATCACTGCGAATCCAGAACCGGTCGTGGTCGATATCCACATCCGCGTAGGCGCAGCGCGAAATGTTCAGCCTCCGACCGAGCAGCTCGGTCGCGGCAAGCAGCGCGTCTTCGGCATGCTGGATATTGAAGAGCCGGTTGTCGAGTTCATCAAAAAAACGCAGTCGCGAAGCACTGTCTTGCAGTGCCGCTTCAGCCTGATGCTCGGCCGTGCGGTCGCGGAAGATTTTCACAAAACCGCCATGATCCATGGCGAGCGGCATCATCAATCCCGAACCCCAGAAGCGTGTACCGTTTTTGCGGACGTGCCAGCGCTCGTTGACGGCTCGCCCCTGTTCACCAGCAACTTTTAGCTCGTTGTGGAACACTCGCTCGGCCTGGTCCATGTCCGTATAGAAAAAGTCGCCCTTGCGACCTACTACTTCCTCGGCATCGTAGCCGACCACACGCTGGGCACCGATATTCCAGCTCGTTACCATGCCTTGCGCATCGAAGGTGATAATCGCGAAGTCCTCTGCGCCCTCAACGATCTGGCAGTATCGCGCCTCACTGAGCCGGATAGCGGCCTTCGCCCGCGCACGATGCACAACGAGACCCACCGTCTGGACAACGAAGTCGACGATCTGGGTATCTGCCAACAGGGGTTTGCGCGGTTCATGGTGGTACATGACAAAAGCGCCGAGCACGTCGCCCTGCGCCGAACGGATCGGGAATGACCAGCAGGCGTGCAGGCCGTGTTCAATGGCTTTCTCCCGGAAACCGGCCCACAGCGGGTCGTTCGCAATGTCGGACATGGGCACTGGCTCGCGCCGAAAAGCCGCAGAACTGCCGTAGCTCGAGCTCTGGCCGACAATGACGCCCTCCATGTCGGCATTGAATGCACCGGGAAGACTCGGGCCTGCGCAATGCTGCAGCTGCTGACCGTCTTCATCCAGCAGCAGAATACTTCCCAGGAAACGGGACGTGGAAAGCGCTTCCACCTCGCGCACGATCGCATCAAGTGCGACATTGAGAGGAGTCTCTTCGACGGCCAGTTTCAGGATACGGTTCTGTGCATCGCCCAGCGCGGCCGCGCGATTGCGTGCCTCAGTGAGGCGCGCATTCTCGATGGCAATAGTCGCCAGACGCGCCAGACTTTCCAGCCGTTTGATCGTATCCAGGTCGTGGGTGCGGACCTCCGACCAGTAAGCGCCCAGCGCCGCGACCGAAACCGGTCGTCCGATCGGTACCATCACCATGCTGCGGACAAAAGTCGGCGAGTAGGCGTCTTGAGGAATGCGCGGGTCGAGCCGGACATCGGGAATGGCGACCGTCTCGCCATGGTGCATGACCCAGCCCGAAATACAGTGGTCAGCCGGGAAAGTCAGGCCTTCCCACAACGGAGAAACTGCGTCTTCCGCCACATAAGAACAACGCCCGTCATGCTCAATAACGACCGCTACGCCCTCTGCTCCGACAGCGGCACGCGCCGTGTCCCGAAGCACGGCAACGACCTCTTCCACCGATGCCGCCATAACCAGTCGCTCACTGGCATCCAGCACATGGGACAAGCGTTCATCAACGCCTGGAGCTATCGGAACAGATGGCAAACGAATCTCCCACCGACGGCCACAGAATCGCTCTTCCACGGACGGGTTCAAAATGAATGATGCTAAAAAGACATTATATATAGCATCCCGTCTCGATATGCAGAAATGCGACCATCGAGCATCACGTTAAAGAACTTCCAGCCTTAAGCTGCCTCAAGCGCCGCAGCAATAGCCTCGTTGAAAGCTGGGATATCATCCGGAGTACGCGAAGTAATCAGCGTCCATCCATTGGCCGGGCATTGCTTGACCTCGGCATCGACCCAACCGGCAGCACCGGCATTTTCCAGATCAAGCTTGACGCTCGGGTACGAGGTGAGGGTCTTGCCAGTGATCACACCGGCGTTGATCAACAACCACGGCCCGTGACAAATCGCAGCGATGACCTTGCCTGCATCAGCGAACTCCTTGACCAGACGCTGAGCGTTTTCATCCAGTCGCAGCGTATCGGCATTGACCGTACCGCCTGGAATCACCAACGCATCAAAATCCGACGCTTTAAGCCCGGCCAGCGCAGTCTGGGATTCAACCGTGCGATCTTTCTCAGTGTCCTGAACGAAAGTCTGAGCAGTCCCGCCGTCACTCGAACCATGGGTGACCGAAGCCCCTTGGGCCTTGAGCGCTTCTAGCGGTTTAATCAGCTCGTCCCGCTCGATCCCTGTATTGGAGGTGATGAACAGTACTTTTTTGCCTTCCAGTTGATTACTCATGGTGGTTACTCCGCCCTCTTATCAAGGTGATCAATTCATGCGTGCGAATGGTGATTCATCCGACGCGTTGAAGATGGGAGGTCGGACCGGTTTTGAAAGTTCAGCTGGATTTTGTGTTGGTGCCGGCTGAGTAGGCGGTACTGACACGACGCTATCGTGCAGTGAACACAAAACCCTTTGTGGGGGCCGGGCTTGCCCGCGATGCATGAGACACAGCCAGAAGGCAGACCGCGTCATCGTTTATCGCGGGCAAGCCCAGCTCCCACAGGATTTTGGAATGAGCATTACATCTTGAGCGTCTTTACAAAAAATCATGAATCAACAGCGGCTTCTCAGTCGCAAAAGTTGACTCATGAACAGCGCTACCACGCAGCGCAGAATACTTCGATAGCGACAGCTAACTTCAGCCAGCGCCGTCAATTGCAGCTACCACGGCAGATAAGTGTCAGGCTCAAGCCTGCTCATCTTGCTCGTCTTCATCATGCTTGAGCGCAGGCTTCATACCTGGCTGAGGTGCGTGCTCGGCATTCGGGGCGATTTCTTCGCCGTGATTCTTTTTCTCTTGTTGAACTTTTTTGTCGTGGGCAACGTTGCGTGGGTCGGTCATGGGATTTCCTTGATTGGGCAGTGATTCAAATACCCATCGACGCGAAAGCTGAATCTGAGCGCCCGGGCAAGATTTGGAGTTCGCTGGGAATAGAGCGTTCAGTGCAATTCAAACCTTTAACGGCCGAGCAATGCGAGGAGAGTAAAAGCGTCTAAGAACGAAGCCATCAGGATCGGAAACGAATAAATCAGCAATGCTGACGCAGGACACTAGTAGTACCCAAGGGTTTGCAACGTTCTGGCAAGACTCAGTACAGGTTGTAATTTTTCATCAAGCAACGTCCACCACTCGTGCTCAACCCACTCACCTGTCTCTGTCTGGTGCATGGGAGGTATCCATTCTTTATGTCGATTGAAAACATCCGGGATGGCTCGCCCAAGGGCCGATAGTTGATTTTGGGTAAAACCCTCTTTTTGAAGCTCAACAACCTTCGCGAGCGCCAGACGATAATCCTCAACGTAAGTCATCGCCGGAGTAGAACCAGCGACCCGTATCAATTCGGGCAGTACTGACTCCAGTTCCTTGAGCTGACTCAACCTGTTCGCGTTCGTATAACGGTATTCGGCCATTGTGATTCCCTGCTATCTGTTGGGTAGCGGCACCAAGAGGCTCTCTTGAAGCCGCGCGACCAGCGGCTTCCCGAGAGCCTCAACCACTATGTCAGCGATACCAATCCGGTGCGCTTAGTCGATGAACTCGTCAGGCTTTTTAACCCACTCAAAGTAGCTCGTCCTTCAGCAGCTGCTTGATCAGTCGTTCCGTCTCATACATTTCGGCAAGAAATTCCTGATCATGATGACTGGTGGTTTCCAGGTAGCCCCGCGTGCAGTTCAAGAGCCCCTTCAAGCTCGCCTCCAGTTTTTGTTTTGAGCCGGTCCCGATTAGCGCCAGACTTGCCTCGTACCGCTTCAAGTAATCAGCTACGACGACTTCATCAGACGCACTGCACTTGTCTCGAAGTGCAGCAATCGTTTTTTCGATTTGCTGGTTCACACTCCGCAAGCTGTCTGAAATCACCTTTTACTCCCGTTGCTATTCACCGAGCGGTGCCTGGATTTTATAGAGACAGATGAACGACAGGTTATGGTCGGGAGCGCTCTTCATTCGCCAGGCGGTTTGTGGCCGATTTCTGTCTCTCACGAAGGTTTGCA
This sequence comes from Pseudomonas syringae group sp. J309-1, assembly GCF_032582135.1. Lineage (NCBI taxonomy): Bacteria > Pseudomonadati > Pseudomonadota > Gammaproteobacteria > Pseudomonadales > Pseudomonadaceae > Pseudomonas > Pseudomonas syringae group sp. J309-1. Next base: position 194,732 of record NZ_JAWHNU010000001.1, read on the forward strand.
ATCGGCTCGAAGCAGTCACTCAGATCTCAGCAAGCTTTCCAGGCTAAACGCAACGCCACATCAGCAACATGAAAATCGCGTTCGGTGAGTTGCTTGACTGCTTCAATCTTGAATTTTTCGGGGTAACGCCGATTTCTGTAGGCACCTCCTGATGGGCATGATTATGAGGCCTATCTACAAACCCAGCGGAGACTCACAACATCAACCCAAAGACAAAACAGGGCGGATTGGTTTAAGCGACAGCCGAATTAACAACTGAAATAAATCCGCCCCCTTTTCGGTCTCGGCAAATGGTTCTAGCACTTCAATTCAAACCGACTTTGACAGAACGCTCGGACGACCAGGATTTCTGGCCTGACGGCAATATCGGCTCGGCAGGAATTCGATATTGCCCGAACTCCTTGACTACGGCCTGGTCGACGTCAGCGTTGCCCGAACTTTCGATCAATACGATTTGTGGCACATTCGAACCAGATTTTCCTTGTACTTGCAGAGTCACCGGTTTACTGACGCTGCCGTGTTGGACTTGCTGATTTAAGGCAAACTCGGTGTACATTGTCAGGCGATTGAGACTCTTGCGACTGGTATCAGTCCAGACCTCGCTATAGCGCTGGATCTGTTCAGTCGTTAGCACCAGTCCTTTGGCGCGGATACGCTGAATGCCCTTCCAAGAGACATCACCGGCATTCTGGCTGGCCTCCACGTAATACATCATTGCCCCGAACAAGTCCTGCGAGCCACCGCGACCCTCCTCCATCAATCTGGCCAATGCGAGTTTACTTTTATCGCTGTCGCTGTTGGTCAGTGCCAACTGATAAAGCCGTCGCGCTTCGGCATCGTCAGGCGCCTGCCCGTGGCCGTTCTCGGCCATGAGTGCCAGTTTCTCGTTACCGACGCCATCCACGGCGGCGACGGACTCATAGAGCGATCTAGCCTTGCCAAAATCTTGCGGCAGGCCGCCACGACCGAACTCATACAAACTACCGAGAGTGGTCTTACAGCGCACGTTGCCGTTATCACTGGCGTTACGAATGTATTGAACCTCGTCCGCGGTGGGGTCCTTAGCGCCCTCAAACAGCATACATTGGACGTTGGCCATACTATTTTCCATGAGGCTTGGTGGCCTTGAGGTTTGACACCCTGCGATGAGCCCCGTGATTGCCAGTACAACAACCGCCTTTTTCATGTGATGCATCCGTGAAATCCTGAGGGTTTAAGTATGATCATTATCAAGGCACGCAGCGTTGCTGATAGATCGAATGAGATTGACGTCGCATGGTTTACCAGATCATCTCTGCATGAACGCATTCACGATCAATTGCGACCTCCAATATGACCACTCATTTCTACCGCAGTACTGTCACTGGATCGACCAAAGTAGAGACATCAGCGACTACCTGTCCACAGTCTGCTGCTCGCAACCACAAGCGGAAATTTGTTGGATAAGTTAACGCTCTCCACAGCGGTTGAGGCCGCAGCAAGATTTGTGGCGTCCTACCGTTTCTTTAGATTTTAGCTCACGATATAGGGCCAAGCGCTGATCGATGGAGCCAATATGCGTATTACCCAAGATTTCCGCTCAGACGAAATTCTCAGGCTTGAGCATCTCTTGGAGGGCTTCAACTATTCCGTTTGGGTTAACACCTACGGACCTTTTGATCTAAGCAGAACGCTTCAGGAGCAACTGTCCCATTGCACTGGTAACGAAGTAATCATTGGTGGCCAGTCCTGCGTAACTGCAAGCGAAGCCCGCCGCGAGATTACTGAGAACCTGCTGCACCTGGGGGATGGCGGTTATGGTCCAGTAGATCTAACAGCAAAGCGCTCAGAAATAATGATCCTCCTTGAGGCCCTACTCACGTATGTGCACCTCGACCAAGCCAGCGCCATAACTTCCTTCTGGCTAACCGAAGGCCATCCGGCGTACCCGGTATTCTGGGACTTCTCTTTCGATATTCAGGGGTATGGGAAAAGATGGATTCTGATGGCCAGCAGCAGCGACTAGGCTAAGAAGGTCTGACCTTCAAACTCCCTTTTGGCAGGGCAAGCTCTTAATGATCGCTTTGGGTCGAAAGCCGTCGGTCGCGACAGGCGATCCGAAGTGGAGGTTGGAAGGTAGGCCGTTCAAAAAATTATTTCACACCGTGCCTCGACGGCCTGCACTCGTAGTGTCAGACCCGACTCGAACCGCATGACAAGGTGATGATCTGGCTGGATGTTGTCCGTGAGGTAAAAGGCTTGTGTATCGGCTTCCGGATCCACCGTTCCAATTGACTGAATAACACTGCTGTCGTCGTCAATTGGATTTGCATTACCCCCACTCGCTGAAAAGTACTCGACGTCATGGAATCTGAAAGTAATTTTGCGTGCTTCTTCGATCGGCACCCACGCGTCAGTCCGTCGAATAAAGCTGAGTACAACCGATCGATCCAATACATCGTAATTGATGGCGCTGGCTTGGTAGAAGTTATGCAGATCGTAAGCGCGACCGTTAGTCTCAACCTCGATATGACCGAATACGAAACCTTGGAATAGCATGAGTTGACTCTAATAATTATCAGTAAGCGTGCATCGTACTGCGTAGATGCAATGATCGCTATCCGAGTGCATTCGGCCCCAAAGGCGGTCGCTAATTGCCAGGTGAAGGCTAAAGAATCTGATCACCTATCACTACGATGGATGCTCCGAAGGTTACGTCAGATAGCCGGGTAACCTCAGCCAATGCCCGTAAAGGGGCAGGCAAATCGAAAAGTGTCCGTGGATTCAGTGGCCGGTATTGCAACTCATACCCCCTCAAGGCCTGTCCGGAATCGCGATGAACGTCCGACCAGTCGTATGCAAAGAATCCACGTTTGGCAAATTCAACGAAGGCGTTTGCGCCAGCTTGGGCACTGGCCCGATATACATCGGACACCTTCGGCAATGAAAGGACAAATTCTTCGGAGTTTTCGACGGAGGGCAGAGCGGAATCAGGAACCGGCCCGGGGCCGCCCGTAGTGAAGAGCGCAACCTGCCCGAGGGCGTCGGTGGCGACCCATCCAACATCACAATCCTGAAGAACGAAGGTAGTCACTATTTGCACCTACTTTAGAAAAGAGTCGAGGTCATTTCCCAACTCTACTTGCCAGCCCTGAATGTGTAAAAGCGCGTCAGCAAATTCTCAAAGCGTGAAGAAACTCGATGGGTTTATTTCCGAGTTTTGACCAATTGCTACCAGCCACGACAGGCAGGAATCGGCCAATTGCAGCCATCGGGATCTAGTGATTGAGGTGAGTGAAACGGTCATGCTCAGATGAACATAAACGCTCCACTACACCTCAGCTCCCTAATACACATAGCTGGCCAAGCTGGCCAAGGTTCTTGGTCTGCTCAGGTGTGTAATGCTCAACGACCTGAACCGTGTCGGACAATTGAATACAAGGGTAGTGCTCCCGCATCCCCTCGAGCATAACCATTGGCGGCCACGTGGCCTCCATGCCACAGAACGCGGCCGCCTCGTTCAAAGGCATGTACGTGCAACGGGTGACCCACACGACAGTCGTTTGACCAGGCTTTCCTTCGCACACATAACGCAAATAGCCAGGAACTATGTGCGATTCGCCGAAGCGGATCGTTGACCTCTTGTTTCCATTTAGCAAATCAGGGAAAAGTCGAGAGACCACCATTAATGTTTGCATGCTTGACTCCTTCATAAGCACATCAAGCGGTGCCGGGCACGGAGGCAGATTTAAAAAAGCTTCTCTACCAAAACTGTAGTCGCGTGGATCGCCATATCTCCAAAATCACCCTCAAGGAATAAAACATTCTCAACAATGTTTATCCCTTCAAGCTCTCCAAGTCCCCTTGAATCCTTAACATCAAGAGCGCCAAGCCTGATGGTGAGCTCAGTACCGTCGACGTTCCATGCCATCAGCTTGTATTTGGTCTCGTCGTCCGCACTAACAACCATCTCGAAATATCGATGGGCCTGATCCACTGTGATCGACAAGACGTTGCTTTGTTCGAGCGCTTGAACATCCATGGCGAGGCTACTTTTGCTTAAAGCCGCATCCTACTACGGCAGATGCTTGCCTTGGAATATTCTCGCCCCGGTCTTCGGCTCGAATGAATGCGGTTGAGATAGCAGTAGATGTTGTGCCTAGGCCTAGATGTTCACCCTGGATAAAGTGCTTCATGGGCGATCCCCGCGATAAAAGCCTCATAAATCACAGCAAGGGATCACGGAGTCGGTTCTACATACGCAGGTGGCTGAACAGAAATCGGTAATCTATCTGCTGTGCCTGACAGCCATAACCTTGAGACAATTACGGCGGTGGAGCGCAGCATGAAAATGATCTAGGGGCTGATCAAGTTGAATTGGCAAAATACGGATCCGAGACCTAAAGGTACCCGATCTACTCGTTAGGAGATGTGCCATGCAATATTATGTTCTTCGACATGAAGGGACAGCCGACAGCCTCGTCGATGCGGATGTTGAGTTCGTCCCTAGGCTTCCAGAGTACTATCAGGTGGGCAAGAAGTTTTCTTTGGCCGAAACCAGGGTTAAGCTGAAGTTAGATAAGCGTGTGAAAAAGCTAAAGGCGGATTTCTTTCTTGCAACTTGCGGTGCTTTTTTCGTGTCGGAGCCATTGAAAGAAATACTGAGCAGCCATAAGGTTGCCCTGGATTTTCTCATGGTAAATTCCAGCTATTTCAATGGAAGCGCAACGGAAAATAGATATTTCCTGGCTCATGCTGAAAACAAGTTGATCTGTTTTGATTATCTCAATTCCGAGTACTCAGGAAAACCCATGATTTTAGACAGGATTGCAAACGGCGAGCTGTCTACGGATTATCAGGTCAGGGGTATAAAAAAATTATGCATCAATGAACAAGAAGTCAAAGGGTTGGACTTTTTCTTTGTTGATAAAATTATATGGATTGATCCTCTCATCTCCGAAACGGTTGTAAATGCTGCAAGGGACAGTGGAATTCGACTGAATGTGGAGAAGATTTGCTAGAACGATATTCTGCTGTGAAATCTTTATCACTCCGGTTCTTGTGATAAATGATTGGTGCCGTGGCTGCCAGCATTGAGTCAGCAACTTGTCGTCAGCCTATATCTGGCGCGATCAGGAGTAAAGCTATGACCCCGGGGGGCAATTTGATCGAAAAGCACATCACGTTTTCTGCCTCAAACGGCTGGTAGAGAACCGCCAAAAGCGCCCTGTCGCGATCAGAAACGTTTGACGACAACACGTCCCTCTCGCACTCTGCTTTACCCCTTTCGTTCACCAGGCTTCCCATGACACTCCCGACCGTAGTGCTGCTCGACTTCTGGCCACAGCCCAGTACGTCGCCCGAACCCGTGGTGTTCGCCACGGACACACAGCTATGTTTGCGGTACTGCGCCGATGGGGAGGAAATAGTTTTGATCCATTTTCCCTTGGTAAAAAAAATCCAGTTCGGCTGGCCAAACGATGAGGCTTTGGGCGGCCATCCATTGATTGGACTTGGCCTCAAGCAATACCAGATTCATCGGGTGGATAATTCGCCCTGGCTGGCAGAGCTTGAGCAGAGAAACGCCATTCATCCGCGACACGATAAGCGACTGTTTGTAGAAGATGCCATCCACTATGTCTTTACGTTTCAGGACTCAACTTTGGAATGCATCGTATCTGAGGGGCCGTTCTGGTATCCAAAAGTACAAGTCTTTACTTCGGAGCAGGAGGCAAGGGATGGCTGGCGCAAACTGATAAATGAAGTGGACACATGAACTCAATTGCCAGTAGCGAATGACAGCTCTGAATCGGAAGTGGTCTTACGTGAGAGGCAGAGATCGGCCAGGACCATTGGGTCCCGCGTAGAAGATTCGTCGAGCGTGGGTCGGGGCGCAAGAGCTCGCGCGTCAGGCCAAACAGATCACCTCGCTCGAATCCAACGGCATTACGGTGCACCGGTACTTTGTGTTCGCTCAAACACACCCCGTTGTCCACGCGTTCATGCATCAGAGCCTGATGCGCTTCAGCTCGGTAATTGCCAGATAAACCGTCGGACCATCAGACGAAGAAGGTGCCCGGTAGCAACCCACTGCATCCAGGTGTTGAACCGCAAAGGCAGCAAGCTCCCAAGCCATGGCTTCGTCCTCGACAGGAAACGCCTCTTCGTTGCCAAACAGTTGAAAACCCGTAATGGCTTCCAGCTCCTTGAGCGGCAACGCCCGATCGCGAAGGGCGTCAGGCACGGTTGGATTACTCCAAGCCCATTTCCAGCTTGAGTGCTTTGGTACAAAGGAGCCGATATTGATAATCAGCGCTTCGGCGACCTTCCTGTCCTGCTCATCGAAAAAACTGAGAGAGGCGGTGTCCTGATCAAGCCACCAGCGCGCCATGCCACCCAACCCATACTGTTGCTGTAATGCTTCCTGCTTGCTCATCAACCCGGCTATGGCCGTTTCAAGCAGCACGTCAAAAGTGTCTTCCGACATCAATTCTTCCTTGTTCATTACGGCCCGTGCGCGCCTTTGAGCCCGGACATCCATACGTGATATTTGAGCGATTTCTGCCTTATTGCATCGTCTGCTTTCGGGCCTATAGGCATAACCTACGGATATCGACCATTTGCTGCCTGTCACTGAAAGGCTACCCGTAAGGCAAGGCGAGTGCCGAGCGACTCATTGCGCGGATAAACCAGCGTTCAGTTGAGTCGCACGCTCCTCCAGAGTAAGCAGTCAGTAAAGGCCTGTGGCGCTATCAGGTTCGAATACCGGAACCTGGTGCACGCTGACCATGTTGTAGTTGAGCATGAAGCCGACGCCGCCCTCGGACTCCATCACTTCAGCCACCCAACCAATAGGGTTGATGAACAATGAGTTGTCGTGGTTCAGCACGCCGACCGCCGCAGTGGTCTCATCATAATCCCAAACGACATCGCCCCAGTGCCAGCCCTGCCCTTCTACGTACTGTTGGCCGAGCAACGCGCCAAGCGCGAATATTTCGCCTTCGGGCAACGTTGTGCCACTCGCTTTGCACTCACGTACCCGCGCCGTAATTGCCTCAACCACGTCAGCCGGAGCATGATCCGGAGTAAGGTTCAGTAAGCCGAGCCCCTGATGGATCAACCCTTTGAGCTCCTCTGCCAAATGGGCAGGCACCTTGCTGATTTCAGCCATTTCTATTCCTTCATTTAAAAAACTGCATCCAGGTTCAATAATATAGTGGCACAACGTATTGGGTTTTGACTTGTCAGCTTCATTAGCTCATTAACGGAAACTGAGTCATAAACAATACTTCAGCCATGCCCCTCAAGGTGCCTTATGAGTTTGATACCCGAACTGAACAGCGAAGCTCACGTGCTGGTTTGCGGAGCCAGCCGAGGTATCGGCCTGGCACTGTGCGCGGCTTTGCTGGCTCGCGATGATGTGGCTCAAGTCTGGGCCGTAGCGCGAAAGGCCAGTACCTCCACAGAGCTGGCAAAGCTTGCAGAGCAATATGGCGACCGTCTGAAACGAGCCGACTGCGACGCGCGCAATGAGCAATCCCTCGAAACACTCGTGAGCGAGACGCTTGAAGGATGCGATCATCTGCACCTCGTCATCAGTGCGCTAGGCATTCTTCATCAGGATGGCGCTAAACCAGAAAAGGGTCTGGCACAACTAACCCTTGCGAGCATGCAAGCGAGCTTTGCGACCAACACGTTTGCTCCAATCCTGCTGCTTAAACACCTGCTCCCGTTATTGCGCAAACAACCCTCGACCTTCGCGGCGCTCTCCGCGAGGGTTGGCTCTATTGGCGATAACCGCCTGGGTGGCTGGTACAGCTACAGAGCCAGTAAAGCGGCGCTCAACCAGTTGCTACACACGGCCAGTATCGAATTGAAACGCCTGAACCCTGCGTCTACTGTTCTGGCAATACACCCAGGCACGACTGACACGGATCTGTCCAAGCCATTCCAGGTGAACGTGCCTGAAGGCCAACTGTTCGAACCGGCTTTCTCGGCGGACCGCATTATTGAGTTGGTAGGAGCGCATGGACCGTCCGACAGCGGGACCTTTTGGGCGTGGAACGACCAGCCCATTGTCTGGTGAATTATTTCACTGACAACCCAAGACTATGGAGATCTATCGACGTATGAATCTGGCCCACGAAGACATCCGAGAATTTCTTACCAATGGCGTCGTTGTGGGTGATCTTCTTTTACCCACGCACTATGCCAAACCGGATCGTCTTGATGATTTTCAGGCTGGCTTCCGGACCCACGGGAATACCGGCGAAAGCCTCGTATCCGATACTGAAGGCGAATGGAATCCCGACTGGTATGTCCTTGCTCTCACAGGGCTGGATGACCCGGTTTTTATTGCCGCGACCGAAGCTTCAAGCGGCTATCCCGTCTATACCGCACCCCACGGAGCAGGCCGGTGGGACGCCATACAGATAGCGCCGAGCATTATGGCTTTTCGCCGGTTGCTGGAAAAATTAGCAGAAGTGAATGATGACACCCTCGAATTCAATCGCTTGATCATGGCGGAGATCGGCCCTGCGAATCAGTACTGGCGTGAAGTGATCGATGCTCGTCAGGAAGCAGAGCTCCTGGAGCAATCGACACCCGAAATCGGTGCCTATGATCCGGCTGATTTTGAAAGCGGCGACTTGATCGTTATTGCCTTTGGTCTCCATAAGCTCAAGATTGTTCAGCTAGTCAGCAAAGGGAGCAAATTGTCATTGAAAGAAGCACTGGCACTTGCCGACTCGCCTGAATTCAAGGCAGGAAGTGGCACCAGACTTCAACTGCGGCAATTGCATGACCGGCTGGAGGCTTTGGGCGCAACGGTCGAGTTCCGGCCTGATTGATAGCTGAGCGCGTAATGCCTCGCTTGTTTGGACGACTGCTCACTCAAACCGAACATTTCATTGCGTTCGAGATTGACACCGATATCACACACCGAGAACTTCAATCCGTTGATCGCTGGGAGGATATCTCTGCTCAGCAGGACTATTCAGTGTCGAAGAAAGGTATTGGGAAAGGCTATGGGGCTATAGCGTTGGAGGTCAGGCGACAACTTCTTTCCCTACCGCAAAAACCTGCCTTCAACGCTGCCACATGAGATCTTGTCGGAGGAGCTGACCAGAGTGTCCATAAGGTTCGCATTCGGCCAGAAACGACCGATAGAATTAGACTACCCCGAAGTCCTGTCAGAGATTATTTGCATGCTGATTGAGTGCCTAAGGTGCGGCCTGGACACCAACGCTCTTCACCACCCCCAACGCAATAATTCTGCCCTCCCGCTCCAGCAAAAAGCGTGAGCCGGTAGCCGCCGAAACCGGCGCGCCAAGTTGCAGCGACATGTCGCCGCTGTCGCCAGGGTTGAGGGTATGGGTCGACGACACCCGCCCCTGGCTAACGCGGCCGTTTATCCAGACGGTGACGGGACTGTCTTTTTGCAGCGCCAACGTCCACTTCGACTCTAGCGGCGTTAGCAGATAGATAAACGTCGCCAGTTGCTGACCGTTGATAAAAGCGAGAGATTCCTCCGGCCGATCAGGGGTGTTTTTGAGTGCAGCAAGAGCGTCGCTTAACTCATCGCCACCGCGCCACAAGGTCTTGACCGTGAACAGCGCAGCCTGATCGCCGTTCAGGTCATAGGTGCTCAGCACTGCCCGGGCCTCTTGCTCTTCCATCTTCAGCAATTCACTGTCTTTCACTCGGCCGGTGTTGACGAACAACAAAGATAGGCTGGGCACTCCCGCCTGCCGGGCGATCAGGATATGTTCACGGATAATGTGCAGCGGGCCTCGTGTTGCGTCGACCACAATCACCGCATGCTTTGCGCGCTGGGCCAGGGAGGCGATGCTTGAGGCGGAACTGCCCAGTGGCGCAGTCGCTACACTGTTCGCGCCGGAACGGCATGGCTGCGTGCATTGTTTCAGCAATAACACGCGGGCGTCGTCACCAAGCACCACGATATCGGGGAACGTGTTGCTCCATGTGGGCAGGGAAAACATGAGTAGCATGCAGGCGATTGCCTTACAGATTGTCGACTTCATTGAGTTCCTCTTAAGGTCGGTTCTAGCGATCACCTGCGCTCTCCTGCCACTCGCAAAATTATCCTGGTGCCTGGATGATGCCAGGAGCGGTCATCCCGGTTGAGCTATCCGGAATGACTTTGGCCTCGACGTTAAACCTGCTCAACAATGCGGCACCGTCAGTGACACCAAGGATCTGATCAATTGCATTCGCTGGATAATTGGGAGTGTCATTCACAAGGCAGTCAAGCGATCAAGCTGCTCTGCTGAAGGGAATCCTAGTGTCCGATAGCGAGGTGGATAGCCAGCTTCTGTAGTCAGCAGATCGCCAAGCTCGGATTCAAGTTCGCTCCATAGAACGGTTTTGACTGTCGGCTCCCCACCCTCAAAGGGGTCAACCAACACGATGCGATCACTCTTGGGCAATAGGGTCGGCACATCTTTTGTCCAAGTGCTGATCGATACGGTTTTGCCGCTCTGGTCAGTCAGCTCGTAGAGAAGGTACGAGGCAACAAACACATCGACGCTCGTTTCCAGATTGACCTTATCGAGCAACTCTTTCTGATTACTGTAACTACCCTGGAGCAGCAGATGTTCCAGCGTGGCCAGACGGTTATTGACCGCTTCATCATCAGGGTGAAATGGGACGATATCGCGCCCGTCATAGGTATAAATGTCGGTGGAGACTGCCCTGCCCCTCTCAAGCGCTTTGAAGCCAAGCTCGACCATCTGACGGATGCCTTGCTCGTCCTTGTCGCCCGTGACCATCAAGACGTCACGACTGGGGATCATGAACACCGGTCGACCTTTAACGGGTGCGCGCTGTAGAACATCTGGCAACAAGACTCTGCTGCTGTCGTATCCGTCCGCCCACTCCGCGGAGTAAAGCCCAGGGATAATTTCACCAAAGGCATCGTGCGTAACATCGCGCAAGTTCTCAATGGAGATCGCCACTGCCTCATCCATTGTGACACCCCACTGCGCTTCAGGGCCGCTGGTAAGGGTGGCGGTGGACTCGGGAGAGTCAACGGCAAGCATAATCACACAGTCGCGGCCCAAGGGCTGATAAACGACATCGTGCCGCTTGTCGCTATGATTTCTGGCGTGCTCCAGTCGAATTTCCTCAAGCATGGCAAGATTTCGAATCACCGGACGTAATTGCGATTTCACGTCTTCAAAGACCGTCCCGGTTCTCTGGCCAGACACCAACAGAGTCGATACGTACCCACTCAGAATTGCGACCTTCTGGGTCTTGTCTCCATTTTGATAGTCGTGAAAGGCGTTATGAAGATTGAAGTACGAGCCATTGTTATGACGGATGCGAAACTCGCTAGCCTGAAAGTCCATGGCCTCGCTGTAGCCAGCCTTGCGGGCTGAATCGATAAATTTTTTGGCAAATTCTTCCTGAGTCAGAGGACGACTGAAGATTTTGTCGAGCAGGGATTTGAGCATGCACAGGATCCTTCGTGTCAGCAGGCATTTGTAAACAGAGTGGGTTGGGCGCGGCTAAACTTGTTCACAGCTTGAACGGCTGCTTTCTATATCGACGGGTCTCAGATGAAAAACAGGGTCGTACACCTGGAGCCAGGTTCATGAATTCTAACCCTAGACGGGCGTTATTTTGTTGTAAATGGCCGTTAGGTGTTAGGAGAAATTGCCCAAGAGCTACCTGATTTACAATGAGTCCAGTGCACTCTCAACATTAGGTATCAGGAATGATCAAGCGCGTTGCGATTACGACACTGGCCTTTCTCATTGCACTCCCATCATTCGAATGGTTATTTAGTGAAGCGGCAGTGATGTTCGAATTGGCAAACACGGGAGCCACATCAAGAGCTGAGCTGGCAGACGACTTTGGTCTTGGCATCATTGGAATCATGGTTGTCTTGCCAGCAACCATAATCGGTGCAGTCATCACAGCATCAGTTGTCTGGTGGAAAATGAGCCCCCGAGAGTGAGGCTAAATGCCTGGCAGAACATCCAGAGCGGCTGAAAGAAGCGCTTCACGAGGCGATCCTCCTGTAAAACCCAAATGTTGGTTCCTGCCGTGAAGATAGTGAAATCTGCCCGTTTTGACGATGTCGACCTTGATCTGGAGTACGAGTACCGTGGATACAATTACAGCGTAGAGCACGAAGGAAAAATGTTCCTGATCAGAACTTACGATGACGAGCCTGGGCGGGCGATAGTCATCAGTCCGGCTACGATGCATACCAACGGTAATCTTGGGCCGCTTGTCTCTTTCTTGCAGGCGGAGTTAGGGGTCTCCAGAATCAGGCTCTATAAGGGAGACTTGGGAAGCTACGCCGAGATCGACCCTGATACGTTAGCGTTCCTTCCCGTTTGAATCAGGCTGCGACAGCAAGATTTTTTGGGGAGACGCACTCCAGGTCACTCAAGAGCTACGCAGACCTGTTCGAACCACGCCGCAAAGGTTGGCCAGCTCTCGTCTGTACTTCCGTTGTGTGACCAGTATCGAACAGCCCCCGCCTGCGATATGCAGAAGTAGTCGCTGTTATCCTCAATGAAAGGCAACCAATCCCGCGACAAGCCCTGAGCCCAGGCGGCTTCAGCAATTTCAAAGATATCCAGATGGCTGCATCCGCTCAAAATCAACGCGGGTTCAAATACGGCGTTTGCGACATCGCTGCCACCTTTCAGGAACTGGATATATTGATCGGGAAAGCGAAAATTGAGCCTGCTCTCCGCGTCAGCAATTTCAGCATCTGTTGGGATACGAAAAGGATCGTCTGTCATTCGTTCAAGTCCGAGTGTTGATCAGTATCGTGCGGTGAGCTTATTCAATCAGAAAGTGCAGGAGTCCGCTTTGGGTCGATAGCGGCGGCTGCGCACTACGCCGTCAGCCATGGCATCAACGCTAACGTGATTCGAAAGTGGATGCCGCTGTACCGAGATCAGCCACCAGCGATGCTATCAGCTTTTATTCCAGTGAAATCTACGCCAAAACGGTCGACTGAACAGTCGGCGGTTATCGATCTGTCGTTTGGCGATCAATCGACCACAGTGAACTGGCCAACTTCTAATCATGAAGCTGGTGGTTCTATCACGCGACTTTAAAAGGCTGTAATTCGCGCCGAAAGGCGGCAATTCAGCTATCAGCAAGGTGTGTCTGCCAGACGCTCACATTAAGCGAGCACAATAGGCTGAAGCCCGGTAAACCAACATCTCTCATTATTCAAAAATCCCTTTCACCAACGCGAGCCCTAGCGTCTCGCGCCTCGCATCAATCTCCTGATCAACCCCCCGCTTACCACTCACCAGCCGCATAGCTTTCAACTCTGGCAACGGCTGATCAAGCAAAGCCAGCAAATCCAACTCCGGCGTTTTATAAATCGACAACTTGCCAATCGGCGCTTCGCCCAACCCGTCAATTCGCCCAAGCGACTTGAGATTAGCCAAACGCAACGCCCGCAACCTGCTACCCGTCCCGAAAACCAGCTCACCCAAGTGCGGCTGATCCTCAATCTCCAACACCTCAAGCCTGGGAAAGCGTCCAGGCTCCAGCGCTTGCAACCCGCGCACCCGGAGCAGGCTCAAGTGCGTAACGCTGTCACTGAACAACTCCGGCATCGCCTCACGGCTGCCAAAACCGATTGAAAGAGTCTTCAAACCAGGTAACTTCGAGATCACCTCAAACGTGGTGGTGGCCGGCTGTCGGTACAGGCTGAGTTCGGTCAGTCCAGTAAGCGCTTCCAGCGGCTTCAGCCCCTGGGTTTTTGCATTCAGGTGCAGCACCCGCAGGTGGGGCAGGCGGCTGACCGAAGCGAGGTCCAGCTTTGGCCCCACTTCCTGGAAAACCCGCAGCATGGTCAGGTTTTGCAAGTTGCTGAAGGCCAATATCGGGTTCAGGTCAAGCTTGTCCACGCCAAGCGCCAGGCTGCGCAGGTGCTCAAGGCTTGCAAGCGTCTCAAGCCGTTCGGCGTGATAGAGGCAATCGAGGGTCAAGGTCTGCACATTAGGCAGGGCTTCGAGTGTGCGACCGTCGAAGGGCTGGTCGGCGGCGTAGTGCCCGTAGAAGCGCACGTCGAGGCGATGGCCGTGTTGTGCGCACAAGGCATCCAGCGCTGTCAATATCGGTGCCGGGTATTGCTCGGGCGCCAAGAACTGCACCACGACGTGTTCGTCACTGTTGCCGAGCAGTTCGGCCACGGTGGTTTTCAGGTCGTGCAACGAAGGTGAGTGGATACGTTGGGGCAACATGGCACAGCCTTTTAAGCAGAGAGTGGGGGTCGATGTCAGGAGTGGCGGCATTCACAACGTCGGTTTCGGCCGCTCTGGAGCAACTCGAATCCGCTTGCGATCCTCTTCCAGTGAAGGCACATAGGGAAGTCCGCACCAGAGATCACCCAGGCTAAGATACGCCCCAGTATTCCAGCGTGCAGACAACTTGAAGCCTAGCGTTTCCTCATAAAAGGCAATGCTGCGTGGCAAGCTGCATACGGCGAGGATGAGATGATTGAATCCGGTCAGCATGAGATCGCCTGGAACAGATGGACGGCTAGAATGTAGATCAGACAGGATGAAATGTCAGCTTTGGCTGCAATGAAGCTCAGCCCCCAATGCCACATATCAGAATCATCCACCCAAGAGATCGTAAAGGCGGGATGCCCGGACGGTGACTTCTTATAAATTCAGCAATCGGCATTTGCGGTCAGGCTATATCGGGAACACGATCGCCGCGGGACGTCATCACAAGCGCTCACCCGTTCAGTATTGCCTGTGCCAATAGCGACTAATGGCCCGTCGAGCTAACCCGGAATACGGCCCTATAAAACTTCACGGAGAAAGCCAGATGTCACGCCGCATACTCATCACAGGAGCCAGCATCGCAGGCTGCGCCACCGCTTGGTGGCTGGCTCAGCAGAAATGCGATGTCACGGTCGTCGAGCAGGCGCCAGCCTTTCGGGACGGTGGGCAGAATGTTGATGTCCGGGGCCCGGCCCGGGAGGTGCTGCGGCTTATGGGGCTTGAGCAAGCGGTTAGAGATCACAATACTGGCGAGCGTGGAATAGCGTGGGTCGACAACCAAAACACGACCGTGGCTCGTATTGACCTGGCTGATCTGGAAGGAGACGGCCCTACCGCCGAGCTGGAGATATTGCGCGGCGATTTGGCCCGTCTCATCTACGAAGCATCATTGCCTCACACCGAGTATCGCTTCGGGGAGCGGGTCACTGCGGTAGTACAGGATGAGAAAGGAGCGATTGTCAGGTTCGAGAGCGGCACCGAGGAGCGCTTTGATCTGGTGATCGTAGCCGAAGGCGTTGGCTCATACACTCGGGACATGGTGTTTCCAGAAGAGAACACACCTCGCTGGATGGATCTGGCGACCGCATTCTTCACCGTGCCACGCGCTTCGACGGACAGTGAGACCGCACGTTGGTATAACGCTCCCGGCGGTCGAAGCGCAGGCGTGCGCCCGGACAATTGTGGTACCACCCGCGCCTTCTTCAACATTCAGGGGCAGCGAAACGTGGCAACCGTCAGGACTATCGCCCAGCAGAAGGCTTTTCTGAAAACGCATTTCGAAGGTGCAGGATGGGAAGTACCACGCCTGCTCTCGGGTATGGAGGCAGCCGACGACTTCTGGTTCGACGATCTGCGGCAGGTGAAGATCAAACGGTGGTCGGCGGGTCATGTGGTTCTCACCGGCGACGCCGCCTGGTGCGTCACCCCACTGGGAGGGGTTGGTGCTTCACTGGCCCTTGTAGGCGCATACGTGCTGGCTGGCGAACTCTCGAAATCCCACGATCTTTCTGCTGCGCTTGCAGCTTATGAGAGCGTCCTGCGACCCGTTGTCGAAAAGTCGCAGAACATCCCGAAGATCGTCCCCCGCCTGACCCACCCTCACAGCCGCGTGGGGATCACCTTGCTCCGTACCGTGCAGCGGATTGTTGCAAGTCCTGTTATTAGCAAGCGTGCAGCGAAATCGCTTACTCCAGCTCTACAATCGTTCAAACTCCCGAGCTATTAACCGTGCTTAACGACGCGTTTCTCTGTCTCCTCGCCACACTCGATTTTCCAGACAAATATTGGGCGTTGTGCGACCGCTTCCCTTTAGTTCCTGGTTCATCATTTGCTGCGTCGAAAAAAGAGATACTTGCCGCCTTCGAAGCGGCTGGGGCCTCCATCCGCTACGACAGTCGCGATCGATCATTTGAGATCGAGTCGGAAAAGATTGGCGCGATTGAATGGAAGGCGTTGCTCGTAAAGCAGCGCGGAGGCCTCGAGTTCATGATTTCGGGGCTCGGCCCTGAAGGATATATCGGGTCTAACTTTGCTGTGCTTGCCTATGAGGGAAAGCGCAAGGAAGACCCAGGCTTTGTCCGCAGTCCGTTCTCAGGCCCCCCGCCATACCCAAGACCTTCAGCCTCAAATCCTGTTCAGCTCGCAGCTCTAGTGCAAGAGTTCGTTGGACTGGTGAGGGAAATCAAGGCAGCACTTCGCAAATGCGCAGAGGCTGTGTAACGGATCGCTCAGCGGGATCGAGGGACGACAAAGGTCACGCCCATTCTTAAAAATCGAAATGCTGATCAAACACCATCTGTCGTCCGTGATTGATCAGCACATTTTCCCAGCCCGTCAGATCAGGTTTAAAGCATCACAAGTCACCTAATCTCTCATACCGCCCCTGAATCCGCCCCAGCTCCCCCGACTTTCGTAGTTTATCCAACGCCCTCCTCCACCCCGTCACCACCTCATCATCACAATCCAGACTGAACGCGATGTACAACGAAGACCGGTAAACCTCCACCGGTATCCGCCTCAGCGTGCCCGGCGGGATTTTCAGTTGGCGGGTGTAGTAAGCGACGCCTGCGTCGGTGTCGCCGACGATGATGTCGGTGCGCCCGGCAAGGAGCATGCGGTAAAGCTGAGGGCTTTGGGTGGCGGTTTTGTCGAGGTTGGTGAAGTTGAGGGCTTGCAGGGTGTCGGGCACCAGACCGGCGTGTCGGGTGGTCACCATTGGCGCCTGGCGGAGTTGTTCCAGGGTGTTTAACGGCGGAGCATCGGCCATTTGGTAGGGGTGAATGGACTCTTCGACGATGGGACCGACCCATTTGTATAACGGCTCGCGCTCGGTAGTGCGGAACATGGAGTACATGATGGTTTTGGGACGCGAATTCAGTGCGTAGCTGGCGCGCATGCTGGGTAGCAGCACGATGTCGAACTTGTCCCCGGTGAGTGCCATGATGGCCCGGACAATTTCGGTGGTCATTCCAGTGAGTTGGTTGTTTTCCACATAGTTGTAGGGCGCCCACTCTTCGGTCACGACCTGATAGTGATCGGCCCTGACGGGGGGGCTGAGTAACAGGCTGAGGCAGAGCAATGCTGCGTTGGGTATCGAATGTCTCACGTGTTCTGCCTGGTAGGCTGTGCGCGAAGGGTCGACCTTGTCTGCAAGGTCAAACTCAGCATAGACCCTTCCAGACATCTACCCCCTTGAACCACGCTGCAAACGGTGAGGTTTATCACGTTTCTTCAGCGATAAACCTGGGCAGAGCGGGTTTAGCACCGCTCAGGAAGGTGAACTTCAGGTCGGCAGAACCAGCGTGAAAACAGTCCCGGCGCTATCACTTGCCACGGTGACCTGACCGCCATGGGCTTGCATGATAGAGCGCACGATAGCCAGGCCAAGTCCGCCCGAGTCGCCGGGCTGGTTACGGGAAGGATCGCAGCGATAAAAGCGCTCGAAAAGGTGCGGCAGATGCTCTGCGCCGATAGGCTCGCCGATGTTGTGCACGTATACCTCGAAACCGCCCGCTCTCAGCGTGCTGCCGATGGTTATAGGGGTGTTCGGTGACGCATAACGCAGGGCGTTCGCGATCAGGTTGGCCAATGCACGGCGCAGTAATTCCGGGTCGGCGTTTAGCGTGCACTGGCTCTTATCAAACACGGAATAACCATCTGAATAAACCTGGTCTTTCTGTTGGAGCGAGGCTTGCCCGCGAAGAACGATAGCGTGGTGTGCGTGACTTACCGAGTCGACGCCTTCGCGGGCAAGCCTCGCTCCCACAAGCCCGTGTTTGCCGCACGACAGCGGGGTGTCAGTGACACTGGGGCGGCTCCTATTGATCAGCTCGATGCCACGGTCTTCTCCCATGCCTTCGAAGTAATCGCACAACTGAGCGACCATCGCGTAAAGGTCGATCTGTTGGCGGTTGATCGAGGCTTTGGGCTGTTCGGTACGCGCCAGGAACAACATGCTGTCGATCATGCGCGCCAGCCGTTCGTATTCTTCCTGATTGGAAACCAGCAGTTCCTGATAGACCTCGGGCGAGCGGCTGCGGCCCAGTGTCTGTTGGGTTTGTCCCATGAGATTGCTCAGCGGTGTGCGCATTTCATGGGCAAGGTCTTCGCTGAAGCGGGTGAGCTGGGCGAACCCGTCTTCCAGACGGGCGAGCATCTGGTTGAGGGCGTGACTCAGGGCACTCAGTTCGTTGACGTCCTTGAACGCCTGCAACCGCAGATGCAGGTGTTGCGCATCGATGCTGGCAGCGCGTGTCGCCAGTTGTCGAACCGGGCGCAGCCCCCTCTGGCTGACCATCCAGCCCAGCAGGAACGCCAACACTGCGCCGACCAGCAAGGCCATCCAGATTTTCATGCGGTAGGCGCTGAGCATTTGCTCGCGCTCGTTGACCAGCTTGCCAGCGATCAGTTTGAGGTGTCGATCGGTGCCTGGCACATCGAGCCACGCCAGCCGCAACGACTTATCACCCGGGCTATCACCCAACTGTGGCGAAGTCGCTGCTGGCAACTCGGGCACTGGCAAGGCAAGCGGGTTGACGTCAATGAGCAGTTGCCCGGCGTCATCGACAATCCATAGCACGTTATCGCGATTGCCCAGCATGTTTTCGTAAAGCTGCGGACGTTTGCGCAGGGTGTCGATGCTGTCGCTGTCAGTGATCAGCGCCTGCATGCGCTGCACGCGACCGAGTAGCGCTTGATCATCGCGCCAGGTGATTTCGCGTTGCAGGGATTGATAGAGGTAAAAGCCGACAGCGCCTAAAAGCAGCACGCTGACCAAAGCGAACATGAACGCCAGGCGCAGGCTCAGGGTTCGGGGCCACAGGGTCATTGCTGCAGCTCCAGCAGGTAACCAATGCCGCGCACGGTATGGATAAGTTTCGCTTGGTAGGGATCGTCGACTTTGGCACGTAGCCGCCGAATCGCGACGTCGACCACGTTGGTGTCACTGTCGAAATTCATTTGCCAGACGTGGGAGGCGATCAGCGCACGGGACAGGACTTCGCCCTCTCGACTGAGCAGAAGATGCAGCAGTGCGAATTCCTTGTTGGTCAGGTTCAGGCGTTCGCCATTACGGGTGACTTTGCGCTTGAGCAAATCCAGCTGCAGATCGGCGATCTGAAACTGTTCCACTTCACGAGGCGGACCGCGACGCAGCAAAGTGCGAACCCGGGCCAGCAGCTCCGCGTAGGAAAAGGGTTTAACCAGGTAATCATCGGCACCCAGTTCGAGGCCTTTGACGCGATCTTCCACGGCGTCGCGTGCAGTGAGGAACAGCACCGGTGTCTGCCATTTACGGCGAATGATCTGCAGCAGTTGCCAGCCGTCGAGGCCGGGCAACATGACGTCGAGGATGATCAGGTCGAACTCGCTTTCCTGAACCAGATGCAGCCCGTCCAGACCGTTCAAGGCCACTTCCACCAGATAGCCGGACTCCCCCAGCCCTTTGCGCAGGTAATCCGCTGTTTTCGCTTCGTCTTCAACCACCAGGATACGCATTAAGTCCTCCGCCACTGATGCATAGCGTAAGCCGATACGCCGCCCCATCTCATTACAAATACGTAATCCGCAGGCAATCAGTTTGTGCGGAAGGCTTGGGCAGTATGGCTGGCAATTGCTCAGCCGAGCCTGAACCGGAGATTTGCATGCTGATCCGAAGCGTCACCCTTTCTTTATTGACACTGACCATGGGGTCCGGCGTCGCGCTGGCCGATGTGCCGAACGTCGCCCAGCGTCCGGATGTCACCCTGAAGCTTGCCAATGACCTGCTGAGTGCAACCTTGGCGGCCTGTCACGCCGATGGCAAAACCGCTGTCGCTGCGGTGGTTGATCGCGGCGGCAATCTGGTCGCTGTGCAGCGCGACGACAATGTTGGCCCGCACAACACGCTCGCGGCGCAACGCAAAGCCTTTACTGCGCTGTCGACCAAAACCCCGACGCGACTGCTGTCCGAACGCGCTCGCAACAATCCTGAAGCCGAGAACCTCAACACCCTTGATGAGCTGCTGCTGTTAGGCGGAGGCGTGCCGTTGAAGGTGGGCGATCAGGTTATCGGCGCTATCGGCGTTGCGGGTGCAGGTGGTGCGGAAGTCGATGAAGGCTGCGCGCTGAAAGGCATCGCTCACGTTTTACCCAACCTCAAATAATCTGGAATATCACTTATGAACATGTTCAAAACACTGATTGCAGGCGCTGTATTGAGCGGCCTTTCGTCCATCGCGCTGGCGGCGGGTAATCCGCTGAGCGTACACGTGCTGAACCTGCAGGACGGCCTGCCTTCCTCCGATGTCAGCGTGACGCTGGAAAAACAGGAAGGTCAGGGCTGGAGCACGCTGAACAAGGGTGTAACCAATGAACAGGGCCGGATTACCGGGCTGTACCCGGATGGCAAGACGCTGGAGAAAGGCACCTATCGCGTAACGTTCAAGACAGGTGAATGGTTCCAGAAGCACCAGACGGCGAGTTTCTTTCCCGAAGTGCCGGTGATCTTCAACGTTGACGGCAGCTTGCCGCATTACCACATTCCGCTGCTGATCAGCCCTTATGGGTTCTCGACGTATCGCGGGAGCTAGTAGGCGCATTGTTGCGTGGATGGATCTGACATAAGCGCCATCGTTCATCGCGAGCAAGCTCGGCTCCCACAGATGTCGGCGATCCTCTGTGGGAGCTGGGCTTGGTCTGGGCGGCATTCCGACGAATCAGGCATCTCGGTGGTTCAGGCATACCGCGTCATCGTTCATCGCGGGCAAGCTCGGCTCCAACTAATAAGCATCGCATTCCCTTGTAGGAGCTGCCGAAGGCTGCGAAGGCGTTTTGCCTGACGCACCACATCGCAGCCTTCGGCAGCTCCTACAAGGGTGTGCGGTAATTAATCACTAAGTAATGGCGTCAACAAAACGTCTAAAAATCACATTCGTTACACATCGTTTTTTCCAACCGCCGAACGGGTGACGGTTTCCCGACGCACGGTCACAACTTTTACGCGTCTTCGTGTCATATCAGAGTGCTAGCCGATTGGATTTTGGCAGCCGAGCAACCTAAGCCTGATAACGGAGATAACCCCATGATTTTTAACGTCCAAAATTTTGGCGCCAAAGGAGATGGCGTCACGGATGACACCGCTGCCATCCAAAAGGCTATTGATGCTGCAGCAGCGGCAGGCGGGGGTCAGGTTTATATTCCGCCAGGGACGTTCATTGTCAGTGGGGGTGAGGAACCGTCGGACGGCTGCCTCATGCTCAAAAGCAATGTGTACATGTACGGCGACGGGATGGGCGTTTCGAACATCAAGGTGGCTGACGGCTCGGATACGAAAATCACCGGCATCATTCGCTCGGCGTACGGCGAAGAAACCCATGACTTCGGCCTCAGCAACCTGACCCTCGATGGCAACCGGGATAACACCACCGGCAAGATCGACGGCTGGTTCAACGGTTACATTCCCGGCCAGGAAGGTTACGACTCCAACGTCACCCTGGACGGCGTCGAAATCAAGGACTGCTCCGGTTACGGCTTCGACCCGCACGAACAGACCGTCAACATGGTCATCAAGAACAGCGTGTCCCACGGCAATGGCCTGGACGGCTTCGTGGCTGACTTTCTCAGCAACAGCACGTTCGAGAACAACGTCGCCTACGACAACGACCGCCATGGCTTCAACGTGGTCACCAGCACTCACGACTTCACCCTGACCAATAACGTCGCCTACAACAATGGCGGCGGCGGGATCGTGGTACAGCGCGGCAGCGAGAACATTCCTTCGCCGAGCAACATCGTCATCACCGGTGGCGAGGTTTACGGCAACGGTGCCGAAGGCGTGCTCATCAAGTTGTCCAGCGATGTCACCCTCAGCGGTGTGGATATCCACGACAACGGCAGCGCCGGGGTGCGGATCTACGGCAGCAACAACGTTGACGTGACCGACAACACCCTTAGCAACAACGCCCTGAAAGGCGGTGTACCGGAAATCATCATCCAGTCCTACGACGATACCCTTGGCGTCTCCGGCAAGTATTTCAACGGCAGCGACAACACGATTCAGGGCAACACCATCACCGGCAGCAACCTGTCGACCTACGGCGTGGCCGAACGCAACGAAGATGGCACCGACCGCAACGCAATCATCGGCAACACCATTGGCCATACCACCAAGGGCGAGACCCTTGTTTATGGCGATGGCAGTTACGTCAGCGCCACCGTTCCAGTCGTCACTGTTCAGGGCACCGACGGCAACGACACGCTGATCGGCAGCAGCGCCAATGAAATCCTTTATGGCGCAGCTGGTAACGACGTGATCAATGCCGGGGCAGGAGCCGATATCCTGGTCGGCGGCGCGGGCGTCGACAAGCTCACCGGCGGTGCGGGCGCGGAAACCTTTCGCTTCGCCAGCCAGTCCGACAGCTATCGCAACGCGACGAACAGCTTCGTCGACACCGTTACCGATTTCGATGTCACTCAAGACAAGATCGATATCGCCGACCTGGGCTTCACCGGGCTGGGTACCGGTCGCGGCGGCACCTTGCAGCTCACCTACAACGCCAGCAACGACCGCACCTACATCAAGGATTACGATGCGGATGCCAACGGCAATCGCTTCGAGCTGATTCTGAACGGCAATCTCACCAGCACGCTGACGGCCGACAACTTCATCTTCAACCGGACGGTGACCGGCACCAGCGGCAACGACTCGTTGCAGGGCACGGCGGCGGCAGACACCCTGCTTGGCCTGGCCGGTAACGACAGCCTGGCTGGCGGCGCGGGCGATGACACGCTCAATGGCGGCTCGGGCATGGACACGCTCAGCGGTGGTGCGGGCGCGGACACCTTTGTGTTCTCCGAACGCACGGACAGCTACCGCAACTACAACGCAGGCGGCGCTAACCTGGGTGACCTGATCACCGACTTTGATCGCACCGCCGACAAGATCGACGTCTCGGCGCTGGGCTTCACCGGACTGGGCGATGGCAAAAATAACACCCTGTATCTGGTGCTCAACGACGCCGGGACCAAGACTTACATCAAGTCACTGGAAGCCGATGCCAACGGCAACCGCTTCGAGATCGCGCTGGATGGCAATTACCTCGACAAGCTGACCAACGCCAATTTCGTCTTCGCCACCGCGCCCACCACCAATCAGGCGCCAATCGTGGCGACGCCGCTGCTGGATCAGAATGCGACGGAAAACACCGCGTTCAGCTATGTCGTCCCTGCGACCAGTTTCACCGATCCTGACAATGACAGCCTCAGCTACACCGCATCCCTCGCCGACGGCAGCGCCCTGCCCGGCTGGCTGACGTTCGACGCTGCCAGCCGCACACTCAGCGGCACGCCGGACAGCACCGCTTCGGGCAACTATTCAGTGAAAATTACTGCCACTGACGGCAGCAATGCCACGGTCAGCGACAGTTTCACACTGGCGGTGCAGGACGTTCCGGGTGCGCCGATCATCATCAATGGCACACCAAACAACGACACCCTGACGGGCACTGCGGCCAACGAGCAATTGCTGGGCGGTGCAGGTAACGACACGCTCAACGGCGGCGCGGGCAACGATATTCTTGTCGGCGGTGCCGGCGCGGACAAACTTACCGGTGGTGACGGCGCTGACGTTTTCCGCTTCACCTCGAAGATGGACAGTTATCGCACCAGCACGACCAGCGCCAGTGATCAGATCCTTGATTTCGATGTAGCCGCCGACAAGATCGACGTTTCGACGCTGGGTTATACCGGCCTGGGCAACGGCCTCAACGGTACGCTGCAGGTCACCTACAACGCGTCCAACAACCGCACTTATCTCAAAGACAATACGGTCGACGCCAACGGCAACCGCTTTGAGGTTTCAATGGCGGGCAATCTGGTCAACAGCCTGACGGCCAACCATTTCGTGTTCGCTGACCAGAACACGCCGAGCAATGTCGCGCCAGTCGTAGTGATTCCGCTGCTGGACCAGAACGCCACTGAAAACACCGCCTTCTCGTACACGGTGACCAGCGACAGCTTCGCCGATGGCAACAAGGATGTGTTGAGCTACAGCGCCACCCTCGCAGACGGTACAGCGCTGCCTTCATGGTTGAGCTTTGACGCCGTCAACCTGACCTTCAGCGGCACACCCACCAGCACAGCGGCAGGCAACTACGACGTACTGATCAAAGCCACCGACCCAGCGGGTGCGTCGGTCAGTGACAACTTCGCATTGGTGGTGGCGGATGCTCCGGCCAATACCATCGCAGGCACCGACAACCCTGAAACCCTGACCGGTACAGCAGGCGCGGACCTGATTCTGGGTCTGGGCGGCAACGATACAATCCGCGCGGGTGCCGGGGCGGATATTATTGACGGCGGCGCCGGACGTGACTCGCTTTACGGCGGTGAAGGTGCCGACACGTTCCGCTACAGCAACGTGCTCGACAGCTACCGCGATTACGACGCGGGCGGGGTTACCGCAACCGACACGATCTATGACTTCACCCAGGGTGTGGACAAGATTGATGTCTCGGCCTTGGGCTTCCTCGGGCTGGGCGACGGCAGCAACGGCACGCTGTACATGACCCTCAATGAGGCGGGCGACAAGACCTACGTCAAATCCAGTGTGCCCGACGCTGATGGCAACCGTTTCGAAATCGCCCTCAGCGGCAACTACCTCAACACGCTGACCGCCGACGACTTCGTTTTCGGCGAACGCGCCCAGCAGGACATTCTTTACCTGCCGACGCTTGGGCAGTCCAACGCGCGACTGCTGCGCATGACCGAGGACGATGATCAATCCGGCACCTCGATGCTGGTCAACGACCTGAGCAAGTACACCACTTACGACGTGCGCAGCCAGTTCAACGATGCTGACGGCAATGGCATCGACATCGCAGTGGGCGGCAGCACCGTCAACGGCATGTCCACACTGGGCGCCGAAGAGCTGAAATTGTGCTGGTGGTTGACCGACACCAACGAGCCGGGCCCGGCGCTGTTGCGTGCCGTTGCACTGCTGCAGAACCAGCTCACCGAGCTCAAGGCCATCGATAACGTCAAGATGGGCATCATCTGGGGTCAGGGCGAAGAAGCGGCGCAGGAAATTGGCCGGGCCACTGACAAACAGGCAGCGGCTGCGGACTACAAAGCGGCAACACTGGCGGTGTTCGACTACCTGCACGCGCAGGTCGGCAGCTTCGATGTGTACATGATGGAGACCGGTCACTACGACCAGGACGCAGCCCGTGCACGGGGTTATTCCGAAGAGAAGATCGCGCAGATTGTTGAGGGTGTGGACTACGTCCGCGCCACACAGGAAGCGATTGCTGCCGAACGTACCGACGTGAAACTGGCCGTCGATTACACCGACTTGCCACTGCGCCATGAAGTGGATCCGCTGGTGTATCCCGATGACGTCTGGCACTTGCATGAAGAGTCCGCAGAAATCGTCGGCCAGCGTCTGGCTGACTACATTGCTGATGACTTGGGCTTCAAGGGCAACCCGAACGACAACAACAGCGTGCAGGACATCTTCGACAACGCTCATAACGAAGGCGGGATGATCTTCGGCACCGATCAGGCCGACACGCTGGTTGGCACTTCGGGCAACGACACGCTGGACGGCGACCTGGGCTCTGACACCATGACCGGCGGCGACGGCAACGATATTTATGTGGTCGACAACGCCTTCGACAGCGTGGTGGAAAGCAACACCTCTCCCGCACAGATCGACACCGTCCAAGCCTCGGTCAGCTGGACACTGGGCGACAACCTGGAAAATCTTGTGTTGACCGGCGTCTCGGCTATCGACGGAACAGGCAACGCGCTCCGCAACTTCATCACCGGTAACTCGGCCAATAACGTCATTAACGGCGCGGCTGGCGCGGACAGCATGAGCGGCGGTAACGGCAGCGACACCTATTACGTGGACGACATCGGCGACAACGTGATCGAGACCAACAGTGACAAGGTGTCGGGCGGTACCGACAGCGTTCACAGCAGCCTGGCGACCTACACGCTCACGGCGAACGTTGAAAACCTGTACATCGACAGCAACGCGGCGGCCAATGGCATCGGCAACGCGCTGGACAACATCCTGTTCGCGGGTGCTGGCGATAACGTCCTGGAAGGCCGTGATGGCAACGATACGGTTTCGTTCGAGCGCGCTCTGGCGGGCATCACTGCGACGCTGTCCACCTCTGCGCAGCAAAACACCGTGGGCTCGGGACTGGATACCCTCAAGGGCATCGAAAACCTGACCGGCAGTGCTTATGCCGACACCCTCTCCGGCAACAGCAGCGCCAACGTGCTGAATGGCGGCGCCGGCAATGACACGCTGGTGGGTGGTGCTGGCAATGACCGACTGATCGGCGGCGAAGGCACGGACAGTCTGACCGGCGGAACAGGCGCTGACACTTACGTCTTCGGCTCGCTTTCGGACATGGGCACCGGTGCCTTGCGGGACGTCATCAGCGGCTTTAAAACCGCTGATGGTGATCAACTGGACTTCACCGGTCTGGATGCCAACCCGCTGACCAGCGGGATGGACGCCTTCAAGTTCATCGGCAGCAACGCCTTCGACACCGCAGACGCCACCGGCCAGATTCGTTTCGCCGACGGCATCCTCTACGGCAGCCTGAATGCGGACGCCACAGCGGAGTTCGAAATCCAGCTGGTCGGCGTCAAGGAGCTGCACGCCAGCGACTTTACTGCCTGATCGGTCTGTGGGAATCCGGTGTGGCTTCTGATATCAGTGGCTGCATCGGATCTCTACACATTGGTCTGTAGGAGCTGCCGCAAGCGTGGGACGGGGGGTTGGGGGGGCCCCGGCCGAAGCAGGCTTGGGGCAGGGCGT
>NZ_JAWHNU010000001.1:221825-252289 GCF_032582135.1 Pseudomonas syringae group sp. J309-1
ACCAATTGGTCTGTCGCAGCTGCCGAAGGCTGCGAAGGCGTTTTGCCTGACACACCGCCGTTCGCCGCCTTCGGCAGCTCCTACAGATTCCCTTGTCACTGCTCAATGGCGAGTTACTTTCCCTGTGGGAGCCGGGCTTGCCCGCGATAAGGTTTCGGTGATCTGCCTGCCAGACCGCGGTGTCTGTATCGCGGGCAAGCCCGGCTCCCACATGGATCTGAGTCGGCTGGAAGATCGCAGCGGCATTAAAACAACCGCTGCACCTGTTCCAGCACACCGCGATTCATCAGGCCGGTGTGGGTATGCAGGCTTACATAGCTTTGCAGCATGTCGAGCTTGGCGTTGAGCAAATCACGGCGTGCCTGAAACACGCGTTGTTGTGCATCAAGGATATCCACCGTCGAACGAACACCACCCTGAAAACCTTTCTCGGTCGAGGTCAGCGCTTGCTGGCTGGACTCCACCGCACGCTGCATGGCTTTGCTTTTGGCAAACCCGGCAACTACCCCCACGTAATCCGTTTCGATGTCTTCCGCCAGTTGCTGACGCTGCACGTCGTAGTCCGATTGCGCGCCAGCCAGTTGCGCCTCGGCCTTGGCCACCGACGCTCGAACCGAGCCACCGCGATACAACGGGATATCCAGCTGGACACCCACGTAATAAGTGTCCTGACGCGGATCGAGGTCCTGATACTGGCGGGTCTCTCGACGCGTCAATTGAGTGGTCAATGACAGCGTCGGATAATGCCCGGCACGTTGCGTATCAGCCTGCGCCTCGGCCACCCTCATGGCCGCCAGACGCGCTGCAAGCTCCGGGCTGGCGTCCTTGGCAATGGCCGTCCAGTAAGGCAAATCCTGTTCAGCAGGGATCGGGCTGGCGGCGGAAAGTTCTTCGCGCATCGGCTGAATATCATCAATCGGCACGCTCGCGCGGCCAGACAACGCTCGCAGCGCGGCCGTGCGCCGCGCCATGGCTTCTGTCTCCTGCGCTTCAACAAGATCCAGACGAGACTGCGACTCGTAAATGTCGGTAATAGCGCCCTGCCCAGACTTGAACAGTTTTTGGCTTTGCGTGACCAGGCCGCTGATCGCTGCTTTTTGCTGAGCGATCAGCTTGATCTCGTTTTCGGCACGGGCTACATCGAAATACCCCTTGGCAACCCGGTCATAAAGACTCTGATTGGCAAGATCGAACTGCTGCGTCCCCAACACCCCGCGCGCCTTGCCCTCTTGATAAGCCGCCCAGCGCCCTTTGTCATACAGCGGTTGCTGTGCGGCGAGCGTGACGTTGTTGGCCTGGTAATCGTTGCTGTTCACATAGCCGTTATCGCTGCCGCCATCGGTGCGGCCGCCATTGCCATAGCGCGAGGTCAAAGACACCTGAGGAAGGAGACCGCCACGACCGATCGCCTCCTCCTGCTGTGACGCGTCATAAGCATGACCGGCCGATTTCAGCGTCGGATCATTAAGACGTGAGGCATCGTAGGCCTGGGTAAGGCTCAACCCGGCCTCAGCAGCCCATGCAGGATTGAACGCCACACAACCAGTCCAGAGACCAGCACAGAGACCTGCCACTAAAAAGCAACGGGAACGGCGAGAACGCGGGATCATGCTCATTCCTCTTTGAACGCAGCGAGCATCCGTTCGCGCAGGGGCTTCATCAGGTAATTCATCAGCGTGCGCTCTCCGGTCACCACCGTGACATCGGCAAGCATGCCGGGACGCACCAGCAATCCAGCATTTTGCAGCGCGACCACCGTCTCGGCAGGGATCTCGACCTTGGCGGAGAAATACGGCCGACGGGTCTGCTCATCAAGCAACTGATCCGCTGAAACGGTACTCACCACGCCTGTCACAGTGGGCGTATCAACCCGTTGCAGTGCTGTGAAATGCACGTTCACCGGTAAACCAGGTCGCAATTTGTTTGCCATCAACGGTTCGAAACGCGCCGTGATTGCCATCGGCGCATCCAGCGGCACGACCTGCATCAGGCTTTGGCCGGCCTGCGCGACACCGCCCACGGTGTGAATCGTTACGTCCATGATCTGCCCGGAAACCGGCGCGCGAATGGCGCCGCTTTCGACTTCAAACTGCAAGGCACTGATCTGATCGGCAAAGCCTGCTGCCTCGGCGGAAACCTCGCTGAGCTGGGTCTCGGCATCACGACGAAACTCCTGTTGGGTCTGAAGCATCTTGAGTCGGCTTTCATTGATCGCCTGACGCGTTTTGCCAACATCACCCTGCCCGGACGAAATCTGCCCCGCCAGCAACGCGCCGTTGCGCTCAGCTTCGTAGAGCTTGCTGCGCGGCACATACCCTTCACGCGCCAGTTCGCGCAGGCCTTCAAGTTCCTGCTGCTGGAACTGCATCTGCGCATCGAAATTGCGTTTCACGCCTTCGTAACCTCGTAGTTGCTGCTGCAACGACTCGATTTCGTGCTCGATGATTTTCAGGCGGCTGGCCAATTCGGCGCGACGGGTCTCGAACAACTGAGTCTGCAGTGCCATGGCCGACTTGATTCGTGGCTCCTGGGCACGCTCAAGCAATTCAGGCGGCCATTCGATGCTCTGGTTGCCCAGACGCTCAGCGATCAATCGCGCTTCCACCGCACGATCATTGAGCAACTTGCCTTGGGTGACGTCCAGTTGCGACTGCGCGCGCAAGGTATTGAGCTGCACCAGCAATTGACCCTGACTGACGTGATCGCCGTCGCTGACCATCAGTTTCTCAACCACACCGCCAACCAGCGACTGCACCGCTTTGCGCTCACCGGCAACCACCACCGTGCCGCTGCCCACGACGCCTTGATCAAGCGGCGCAAGGCACGCCCACAGAAGAAAACTGCCCAGCGCGACACAGAGAAAAATGACCCCGTAACGCGCAGCGCCGCCCGCGTCGGTACTGGCCTTGGGCGCGGCACCGGGGTTACGCACGCTGACGGGATTGTCGATGCGCACGTTGGCGCCAGGATCAAGATCACGCATCTTTGTTGGCTACCCTGACAGGAGCGGTTTTATCGGCTGGCATCAATGCCTTGAGCACCTGATCCCTTGGACCAAAGGCCTGCTGGGCGCCGTCTCTGAGCAACAGAATGTGATCGACCACGGCCAGAATGCCTGGCCGATGGGTGATCAACACCACGGTACTGCCGGAAGCCTTGAGTGCCTTGACCGCCTGAATCAATGCCAGCTCGCCCGCTTCATCCAGGTTGGAGTTGGGTTCATCGAGGACGATCAATGCCGGGTTGCCATACAGCGCACGGGCCAGGCCCAGACGCTGCTTCTGACCGCCGGACAAGCCGAGCCCGCCCGGGCCCAGTGGTGTGTCGTAGCCTTGGGGAAAACGCAGGATCATGTCGTGAATGCCCGCATGACGGCTGGCCGCGATGATCTTGTCGGCGTCTTGCTCACCAAACCGGGCAATGTTGTCGGCCACGCTACCGGCAAACAGCTCGATGTCCTGAGGCAAGTAGCCCAAGTGAGGGCCTAGGGCGTCGTGAGTCCACTGACTGATTTCTGCGTTATCCAGACGCACCGAACCGCCCAGCACGGGCCAGACGCCGACCATCGCCCTGGCCAGCGTGGACTTGCCGCTGGCGCTGGCGCCAATCACCGCAAGCACGTCGCCTTTATTAAGGGCGAAATTGATCCCGCGCAGGATAGGTTGCGTTGCGCCCGGCGGTCCCGCATACAGTTGCTCCAAACGCACCGCGCCCGTGGGTGGCGGCAATGGCATGCGCAGTCGTTCACGGGGATGCTGAGTCAATAGCTGGCTCAAGCGCTGATAACTCTGGCGCCCTGAGCTGAACTGCTTCCAGGAACCGATAGCGATTTCAACCGGAGCCAGCGCGCGACCGAGCAACAGCGACATGGCGATCATCATGCCCGCCGAAAGCTGGCCCTCAAGCACCAGCAGTGCGCCCAGCCCCAACGCCAGCGACTGCCCGGAAATACGGACGAATTTGGTGGCAGAGGTGATCTGAGCGCTGCGGTCGCTGGCTTGCGACTGAGCGGCGATGATCCGCTGCTGCAACAGACTCCAGCGTTGGCGCAACGGGCCGAGCATGCCCAGCGCCCTGATCACTTCGGCGTTCTGCAACGTGCTGTTGACGTACCCCGCCGAACTCACGCTCACGCGGTTGGCTTCACCCAGACTGGCCCGCGTCGCCAGTTCGCCCCACAGCGCCAGACCGATCAATACGAGGGCGAGCACCAGCGTCAGCAGACCGAACCAGGGGTGAATAACAAACGCCACCAAGAGAAAGATCGGCAGCCACGGAGCATCCAGCAAGGCAATCAAACCCTGCCCGGTGATCAACTGACGAAGGCTGGTCAGATCGCTGAGGACCTGCGCCGGATTGGCGTTGTGCTCTTGCAGGCTGCGGGCAAATGCGGCGTCGAACACGCGCTCGCCCAGCGCCTCATCCAGACCCGCGCTCATACGAATCATCACGTGGCTGCGCACCCACTCGATCATCCCGCTGAACATGAACAACGCCAGCGCGATCAGGGTCAGCATGACCAGAGTGGTTTCGTTCCGGCTGGTAAGCACACGATCGTAAACCTGCATCATGTACAGCGAAGGCACCAGCACTAACAGGTTGATCACCCCACTGAACAGCGCCAACGACCAGAACACCCGGCGGTAGCAGAGCAAAGCGGCATCAATGTCATGACGCGGATCAAGCAGGAAGCGCATAGGGTATCGACCGAAAAGAAGAGTCAGTGTATCGATCGCAATCCATGCGCTCGGGTTTTAGCTGAAAGTAAAACCGGCAGCTCCTATCAAAAAACATAACAATCTGATTGAAATGAGGTTTCTGTAGGAGCGCGCTTGCCCGCGATCGCGTCAGCACAGTCGATATATCCATCAACTGACAGACCGAATCGCGGGCAAGCGCGCTCCTACAGGTCCTGTGTTTGCTACGCGTCAGCGCGGTGCCATTGACACCAGCATTGCGCCTGCAGATTCAATGTTCGCGGCGCCGCGTCAATGTCCCGGCAATCCGCAAGTGATTGACAGCACTTGGCCAGCTTAGTGCCTGTTTGGTGGGCTTTTTTCTGCGGGGATTTGGGATAAGTCGTGCAACACACTGATCGCGAACAGCAGGCCGAGGCAGCTTCAGCCAGGGACCTGCCGTTCACTGTGCGACTTAGAGAAAGGTAAACACCGATTCGGCAGCCAGACGCGACTTAGGCAGCTTGGCGTTGAAGTCGGTTTCGCTGCGATAACCCAGGCTGACGATCACCAGGCTGGTGAAAACCTGAGCGCGCAGACCGAGCTCTTCGTCGAGTTTCTTGAAGTCAAAACCTTCCATTGGCGTGGCATCCAACCCCAGCGAAGCCGCGCCCAGCAGCAAGGTGCCCAGTGCCAGGTAGGTTTGCTTTTCCATCCAGTGCTGCACGTCTTTCTGGTCATAGCGGTGCATATCGACATAGCCGCGACGGGTTTTGTCCTGACCAGCCCTGGCCTCGGCATTCTGAAAGCGACCGTCCAGATCCTCCTGATCCAGCACCGCGTGCAGGTGATCCTCGGTCATCTCGGTGCGGGTGCACAGCACAATGACGTGAGACGCGTTGAGGATTTTCGCTTCGTTATAGGCAAAACCATCCTGCGCACCTTTGGCGATGCGTGCTTTGCCCTGTTCGTCGGCGGCAACCACAAAATGCCAAGGCTGCGAATTCACCGACGACGGGCTAAGGCGCAGTTGGTCCAGCAGCGTATCGATACTGGCCTGAGGGATTTTGCGGGTCGCGTCGTAGGCCTTGGTGGTGTATCGGGTTTTGGCGAGGCTGGCGAGTTCCATGGTGTTCTCCGGTCAAAAATGCTTAGCGAGTCGGCGCTGGCGCTGCGTTGATTTTTACCCGCAACAGGCTGTAAGGCTTCTGGCGCAGGTCTTTACCCCCTTGGAAACCGGCCTGGCGATGCAACTGGTTGGCGGTGAAATACAGATAGCCATCCGGACCTATAGACAAGGTATCCGGCCACAACACCCGAGGATCGTGAACGATGGTTTGCCAAGTGCCATCCGCGAGTCGCTTGCGAATGCCGTTGTGCTCGTAATCAGTGGCATATACCGCTCCGCTCGCGTCCGCTTCCAGGCCATCGGAAGCACCTTTTTCACCGAGATCCTGAACAGCTGCGTCCAATGCCTTCTCGCTGACGCTTGCATCACGCAAGAGCTTGGTCGGTACCGAATACAGATGACGGCTCGACAGCGGACTGAAATACAAAGTCTGGCCATCTGGCGACAGTGCGATGCCATCGGAAGCAACCGCTGGCGCTTTCTTCTTGCCATCAGCGCCCGTGGCCATGACGGCCTGCCCTTCGACGACCGGAATGAACGACGGATCAACCGATGTCGACTTCGCACCGCTCAAACGCCGCGTCGCCTTACCAGTAGCGATGTCCATAACAATGATTGCTCCTGGCCCGCTCACAGAGGAGTCGGTGACATAGACCGTGCCTTCCTTGCCATGGCGAAAATCAAAACGCATGTCGTTGACGTAAGTGCTCGGCAGAATGACGTTGGCCGGGAAGACCAGCGCTTTCACCACCTTGTTACTCGCCAGATCGACCGCCACCAGCTTCGCGCCACCTGGCTTGGGAGCAGCAAAACCGGGAGCAGCCGTGTCGAGCAACCAGACGCGACCCTGCCCGTCAGCCACTACGCTTTGCACACTGATCAGGCCCTTGGCCGGGTCCTGGGGATCTTCCTTGTTGATCTGTGTGTTCGGCCAAGCCTGTACTTTGCCGTCCCGAATTTCCGCGACCGTAAAAGGCACGTCATCGCCCCAACGCGGGAAGTTGACGAAAATACGGCCGGTTTCGCTCACGGTCACGCCCGTGGGCATGGCGTCGTGGAACGCGAAGACTTGCTGCAATTGGCCTATGGACTTGTCGGCCGGTGCGCTTGCTGAAAAATCGGTTGCCGGTGCCGCCAATGCGGTGTGAGCAGTCATGGCCACACCAAGCGCCAAGGCAGAAACAGCAAAAAAGGACTTCTTGAACACGAACATTCTCCCGACTGCCTGCTGGACGCAGGCAGCCACTGACATATTGATAAAAATCAGAAGCCTTCGAGGACGATCTTGCCTTTGGCCTTGCCGCTTTCTACAACGGCGTGAGCACGGCGCAGGTTAGCGGCGTTGATCGTGCCGAAGTGCTCGCCGAGGGTGGTTTTGAGCACGCCTTGATCAATCAGGTCGGCAACGCGATTCAACAGCTCATGCTGCTTGATCATGTCCGGGGTTTCGTAAAGGGAACGGGTGAACATCAGTTCCCAGTGCAACGACAGTGCCTTGCGCTTCATCGGCACCACGTCGAGGGTTTTCGGGTCGTCGATCAGGGCCAGTTTGCCTTGCGGGCGCAGCGCTTCGATCAATTGCGTGAAGTGGCTGTCGGTGTGGGTCAGGCTGGCGACATGAGTCACTTCGCCAACACCAATCTGCTCCAGTTGAGCCACCAACGGCTGGCTGTGATCGATGACATGATGCGCGCCGAGCTGCTTGATCCACGCTTGAGTTTCAGGGCGCGAAGCGGTGCCGATCACGGTCATTTTGGTCAGTTGGCGGGCCAGTTGGACGAGAATCGAACCGACGCCACCCGCTGCACCGATGATCAACAGACTTTCGCCCTCGCCACCGCCCTCTTCCACACCCAGGCGATCAAAGAGCAATTCCCAGGCCGTGATGGACGTCAGAGGCAAAGCGGCTGCGTGGGCGTTATCAATGGATTTGGGCTTGCGGCCGACAATGCGCTCATCCACCAGATGGAATTCGCTGTAGCTACCCGGGCGCACGATTGAACCGGCGTAGAACACTTCATCGCCGGGCTGGAACAGTGTCACGTCACTGCCCACTTCACGCACTGTGCCGACGGCGTCCCAACCGACCACCTTCGGCTCGGTCGGCCCTGAACCGGCGCGGATCTTGGTGTCAACCGGGTTGACCGAAACAGCGTGGACTTCCACCAGCAGGTCACGAGGCCCCGGCGCAGGCTTGGGCAGGTCCATGTCGAGCAGTGCATCTGGATCTTCAATCGGCAGACCGTGTTGGGTAAAGGCGATAGCTTTCATGGGAAATCCTTTGAAAGTGGGTTCAAAAACGTGGAGACATACTCACCTTCTCTGCGACAAAGAAAAACCCCTAAAATGCGCCAACACTTTCACAGCTGGAGTGAAGATGATCCGCATTGATGACCTTGCCTTGTTCGTCCGCACGGCAGCGCTGGGCAGCTTCTCCAACGCAGCACGAGAAGTCGATCTGCTGCCGGGGCAAGTGGCGGCGGCAATCAAACGTCTGGAACGCGAGCTGGATGTGCGCCTGTTCGCGCGCTCTACCCGCAGCCTGCGCCTGACCGTTGAGGGCGAGCAATATTTGCCCAATGCGCAAACCGTGCTCGATACGCTTAAAGAGGGTCGCGAAAAACTCCGCCGCGAAAGCGCTGAATTGCGCGGTGTGCTGCAAGTGGCGGCACCTTCGGACCTGGGGCGTAACATGCTGCTGCCATGGCTGTCCGGGTTTCGGCGCGAGCATCCTGGCCTGTCGATGCGCTTGTTCTTATCCGATCAGGTGGCAGACATGTTCCGCGACCCGGTGGACGTTGCGATCCGCTATGGCTTGCTTGAAGACGCCCATTACATTGCCCTGCCGCTGGCATCGTGGAATCGACGGGTGCTGGTGGCCTCGCCTGACTACCTGCAAAAGCACGGACGGCCACAGACGCCGGATGACCTCTTGCGTCATGACTGCCTGCTCTACACCCTGGGCGGACGGAGCTATGACAAATGGCGAGTGGGCGCTCGGGTGATATCTGTTTCGGGCCCGCTGTTCTGTGATGACGCCGACGTGGCGCGGCGCTGGGCGGTTTCGGGGGAAGGGATTACCTATAAATCGTGGCTGGACGTCAGTGAAGATATCAAGGCCGGACGGCTGGAGATTTTGCTGCAGGACTATCCTGGTGAACCTGTACCTTTGAATCTGGTATGCCCGCACCGCAAACAGTTTTCCCCGGCGATTCAGCAATTGCATTCGTTATTGAAGGGGAAGTTTGCGGAGCTTGAGCAGGAGTTGCCTGGTTTGATTTGAGGTAATAGAAATCAAAGCCGGACGCAGGACCTGTAGGAGTGAGCTTGCTCGCGATTCAGTTTTTTGGCCGACGAATATATCGTCTGAACTGACGCCATCGCGAGCAAGCTCACTCCTACAGGAACCTCATTTCAAATCAGATTGTTATGTGTTGGCCCCTACCGGGAATGCGTTTCAAAGCCATAATCATTGATGAGCACAGCTGAAAACTGGACCCACCCATGCAAAGAACCACCGAACGACTGCTACTCAGACCACCCCGCCCCTATGACCTTGCTGCAATGTTCGCCATCTACAGCGATCCAGCCACCAATGTGTTCAATCCCAATGGCCCGATGAAAGAGCTGGCGCAGGCGCAGATATTTTTGAATGCCTGGATGCGTCACTGGCAGGAACAGGGTTACGGCTGGTGGGCGGTGGCGACTCGGGAAGCGCCGGATGAAATCATCGGTTTCGGCGGCGTGGCGTTGATGAAGTATCTCGACGTAGAGCGGGTCAACCTGGGGTATCGCTTCGGTGTACCGGCATGGGGCAAGGGTTATGCGACGGAGCTGGCCAGCGCGACGCTGGACTATGCGTTCAACGAACAGAAACTAACCAAGGTATACGGGCTGGTCAGGCCGACGCATCAGGCCTCGATTCGGGTGCTGGAAAAGATCGGCATGAACCGTGTTGATGTGCTGGACGATGTGCCGGGGCAAGCGCCCAGCCTGGTGTTTCTGGCGAACCGGAGCTGATGTCGCGGCAAGCCTGGATGGAGCTTGCCGACGACAGTCAACGCATCAGTGCATCTTGCTGTGATCATGCATCGCGCCATGATCCGGCGCATTCAAGGCACGGGCAGTGGCTTCAACAGCAATGGACTGTTTGACACCTT
Organism: Pseudomonas syringae group sp. J309-1; assembly: GCF_032582135.1. Taxonomy (NCBI): domain Bacteria; kingdom Pseudomonadati; phylum Pseudomonadota; class Gammaproteobacteria; order Pseudomonadales; family Pseudomonadaceae; genus Pseudomonas; species Pseudomonas syringae group sp. J309-1. The sequence continues at coordinate 231,791 of NZ_JAWHNU010000001.1, forward strand.
TGCCATCCTCGACGATCAGGGTCAGCGGGACTTTATCGCCCTCTTTCACCTGAGCCGTCAGATTGATCAGCATGATGTGATAACTGCTCGGGTCCAGTACCACTGGCTGGCCCGCAGGCAAGGCAACCGAAGTCACTTCATGCATGCTCATCACATCATCTTTCATGCTCGATTGATGAATCTGCACGAGCTTCGCCACGGGTGACTGAGCCTCCAGTAACTTGCTGTCGGCACTGGCCTTCAACGTCAGAAATGCACCCGTGGACGCCTGCCCCGGCACCGTTGCACGGACCCATGCGTCTTCAACAACCGTTTGCGCTGAAGCCTGAGCGGCGAGGCCAAGTAGCGAGAGCCCCAGCAATGCTTGCTTGAGAAATGTTTTCGGGCGTTCAAGGTTCATCAGCAGACCTCCATGACAGTCAGCAGATCTTCTGTGCACTGTTGGGCAGAAAGGGAATGAGACAGGCCGAGGCGCAGCACGCCGCGGGTGTCGAAGACGTAACTGGTGGCGGTGTGGGACATGGTGTACGTGTCACCGCTCGGGATTTTCTCGTAGAACACGCCAAACTCTTTGGCCGTGGCGGCGGTTTCTTCGAGGGTGCCGTACAACGCCACAAAGCTCGGATCGAACGCTTTGACGTAAGCATCAAGCATTTGCGGCTTGTCGCGCTCCGGGTCCACGGTGATGAAGATCACCTGGAGCGTATCGCCATCCGGACCCATCAACTTCTTGATCTGCGCCGCACGCGCCAGCGCTGTCGGGCAAACCGCCGGGCATTGGGTGAAGCCGAAAAACACCATCGGCATGGTGCCGCGAAAGCTCGACAGGGTTTTCACGTTGCCCTGGGGGTCCTTCAGTTTGAAGGTCCGGCCGAGAATTTTGTCGCTCAAATCCTTGCCGTACTTGAACGACAACTTGTTGGAATCACCGCAACCGGCAAGCGCGCCCAGACTCAGCACGCTCAAGCCGCCTATAAGCTGACGGCGGGTCAGTAATGTGTTCATGTGTGGCCTCTTGAAAAACAACGGAGCGAACCAACTGCCCCGTCGTTCAAATTCTCTGTGCTGCTAAAGCCGCGTAGGTTACCTGTGACATTTCCTACAGTCGCTGTAGTAATGTCAGAAAATGCTTCATGGCCTTTCTACATGGCCCTGACTGCGCACAAAGGCGACAGACGGCGCGCGGTACGTGACGATGAGGTCGCAGATCACCAGCGCCAGCAGGCTCCAGCCCAACACCGGCAAGCAAATGCCAAGTCCCACTGCCGCGAGCAGCCATGCGGCTTTGGCAACAAGGCCTGACTGACGCCACGCATCCACAACGGTCGGCTGCCGCCCGAGGGTCGGTCTGCGGCGCCACCACATCAGGTAACCGATGATCACCATCATCACCAGTCCGGTGGCAAAAAACACCAGAATCAACTGATTGGCCAGCCCGAACAGCACGCCCATGTGCGCGTCGATGCCCCAGCGGGTGAGCTTGGCAGGCAACGTGTATTGGGAAAACTCAACCTGATCGACCACCTTCAGGGTGTCCGGATTGATTGAGACTGCATCAACCTGGGTCGGCCAGCTGCGATCAATCTCGGCGACTACCCAGGCTTTATCCGGCTTGCTCGACGGGCGGATTTCTACCTTGGCCGCTTCGATATGGGCGCTGCGAGCAGTCGCCAGAACGCTGTCGAACAGTGCAGGATTCAGCACGCTGTTCGAGGCAGCAGGTGCCATGTGCATGTGATGTTCGGCGTGCTCGTCCATCGGTACGTTCATGTTCATTGCGCTGTCGGCCGGTTTCGTCAGCGTCGTCGCAACGCTGGGCGTTGACCAGCCGTAGTAAGCGCGCAGCACACCAATGTTGCCGCCTGCGTATTGTGACCAGGTCAAACCGGTCGCCGAGAAAAACAACAAGCCCAACATCAACCACAGCCCGGCGCTGGCATGCCAGCTGCGCAAACCACTGCGTAGCGTCCTGGCACGTTTGCGGCGCACTGCCCACAACACAATGCCCCCCGCTGCTGCGACCCACAGCCAGGAAGCGGCCAGTTCGCTGTAGATGCGACCGACGTCACCCAACAACAGGCTGCGGTGAAACTGATCGATCCAGGTCCGCAGCGGCAATATTCCGCTGGTGCCGTAGACCTTCATGTCGCCGCGAATCTCTCCGCTGACCGGATCGACAAACAGCGCACGGTGCTCCGATTCGCCTAACCCCGGAACGTTGAACATCACGCGGGTGGTATCGCCCTGATTGGGCGCTGGACGAACGGCGGCGACCGTCGGCCCGGAACCGGCGGCCTCCTGAGCCAGACGCACCTGGGCTTCGAGACTCAAGGCCGGGCCTTGGGTTTCGGTGTGCAGGGCATGGGCGTAGAGGTTTTTTTCGATCTGCGGCGTCAGGGCATAAATAACCCCGCTGAGTGCCGCGACCAGAATGAACGGCCCGATAAACAGGCCGATGTAAAAGTGCAGCCGTTTCGTCAGCGCGACAAACGCACTCGACGACGAGTGTGCAGGTAAAGCAGACATAGGGCTCACCAACGGCTAAACGCGCCCGACCGGGACGATCCCGGCGAGGCAAAAAATCGATATTGGTTTTTAACGGGGAGTGGGTGCCGTCAGGGAGCCTGCGGGTTGAGCCCGGGGAAACACTGGCGCGACGTACGGCCCGGCCAGAGCGAAGGGAAGATGAAACGAGGACTGCGGGTACGGTTCAACCAGCTCAGGGCGACGAAGAAAATCATCGCCAGGGTCAACGTCCCGGCAAAAGAACAGTCGCCAAACAGCGATTGCAGGCTGCCCGGCGTCGCCATGGTTTTGCTGGCGCTGTCCATCGGCATCGGCATCGACATGCCCATCGACATCTCGTGATGCGCATCGCTCATGGAAGCGCTGCCGTGATGCTCATGATGGGAAGGCACCGCTGCGGGCTCCCCGGAAAACGCCCCCATCATCTGGCCATGACTCATGGCGCAGGCGAGCCCATTGAACAGGATGAAGGCGTACAGCATCCAGGCAATGGGCGAGCGATGGGTTCGGAAGAAATTCATGGCGGCTAATTTAGCATTTCAGCCGGGGGCAGGACAGGACGCAGGTCAATGGTTGATCGCTCCAACAGTTTTTGATCGCCTCAGATACATCACCGACTAGAAAGGGATCTGCATGAGCATTCGCTGAACCATCGTCAAATCGCAAAGGCGTACGAGCAAATCTTTTCTAAAAAAATAATGACTGATAACGATTTGTATTTACTGTCGTATTCACACCTTGTTAGGATCGCGTCATCTTGCGCTCCAAGTAAGTCCGGCACTGTCTTGAACTTTTGTTTCAAAACATCGTGTCAGGCGATAACGCGCGCTTATTAATCTCGACTTTCGTAAGGATTACAGAATGTCACGTCCCGCCTTATCTGCCTTGACCATCGCACTGGCGCTTGGTTTTTCCGCCAGCGCTTTCGCGGCGCCGGTTCGTCTGGATATTCCGGCTCAACCCTTGGCGACTTCCCTGACCCAACTGGGCAAAACAAGCGGCATGACCGTGACATTCGACCCACAGCAGGTCGCGGGCAAACAAGCGCCAACAGTGAGCGGCAACCTGGAACCCGCCCAGGCTCTGCAGCGTTTGCTGGTCGGCAGCGGCCTGACCGCTAGCGTCGAAGGCAATTCGGCACGCGTGATCCAGCCACAGCCAACACAAGGCGCGATTGCGCTGGACGGCGTGAACATCAATGCTGATTACGGCCTTGCGGGCGTGGCAACTACTGAAGGCACTAACTCGTACACCACGGGTTCAATGAGCACCGCGACCAAGTTGCCGTTGTCGATTCGTGAAACGCCGCAGTCGGTGAGTGTTATCACGCGTCAGCGGATTGAAGATCAGGGCATGAATGACGTGAATGACGTCGTTAAATATGCGCCTGGTGTGACGTTGCGCAAGTTCGGTCAGGACCGTCAGCAGTTTCTGGCTCGTGGTTTTACGATTGATAACCTGATGTATGACGGGTTGCCGACCATCCTCAGCACCTTCACTCAGGACACATTGGCTGAAGCGGATCTTGCCCTCTACGACCGCGTGGAAGTCGTGCGCGGTGCTACAGGCCTGATGACGGGTTCTGGCAGCCCGTCCGCAACCCTGAACCTTGTACGCAAACGCCCTACAGCAACACCACAAGTCAGCATCACTACTAGCGCTGGCAGCTGGGACCGCTACCGTACCGAAGTCGATGCATCCAACAAGCTCAACGATTCCGGCACAGTCCGAGGTCGCGTTGTAGCTGCATATCAAGACGAAAAGAGCTTTGTCGACGAACGCAACAAACAGCGCCAGACCTTCTACGGCATCCTTGAGGCCGACCTGAACGATGCGACCACCTGGACCATTGGTGCGTCGAAACAAAAAGATGACGCGACTTCAGATTGGGGCAGCCTGCCCTCAGGCCGTAATGGCGAGAATCTTGGGTTCTCGCGTTCGACGTTCCTGAGTGGCGACTGGGCCTACTGGAATCGGGACAACGTCAGTGTATTCACTGACCTTACACATCGCTTTGACAACGGTTGGAACGCCAAGCTGGCAGCGTCCAAAATCTGGGCAGAATCAGACACCTTTTCCAACTACCTGTCGTTCCCTTTCCCGGATCCTGGCGTAGGATATGAACAGGGCGCTGGTCAATATGACACCAAAGACACACAAACCAATTTGGACGGTTCTTTCTCAGGCCCATTCACCCTGTTCGGGCGTGAACATGATCTGAGCGTTGGCGTCAGCCATCGTCAGGAAAAATTCGATCAGCGTGGTGGCTTTTGGGCTGGTTACGCAGTCGACCCCTTTAACATCAACCCAGGCACTGTGCCTAAGCCAACGGCAGATACACGAACTGCCTATGCGAGCAAAAACGTCGCAACTGAAAATGCGGCTTATGCAGTAGCCCGCTTTAACCCTATCGACCCACTGCATGTGATCGTCGGTAGCCGGTTGAGCTGGTATGACTACGACAACCAAAGCGGCACAGGCGACTACAAGGTCACTCAGGAGGTTACACCGTACGCGGGCGTCATCTACGACCTGAACGATACTTACTCGGTCTATGCCAGCTACACCGAAATTTTCAAGCCGCAGAGCGAACAGAACATTGCTGGCTCAGCATTGAAACCGATGACAGGCGAAAGCTATGAAATCGGTCTGAAGGGCGAATATTTCGATGGAGCGCTGAACGCGTCGGTGGCGTTGTTCGACATGACGCAGGAAAACCGTGCATATGCGATCACCCCTCAACCAGCCAGTTGCACTCAACAAAGTCGTACTTGTAACCAAGCGGCAGGCGAAGTTCGCAGTCGCGGTATCGATACGGAAATTAGCGGCGCGATTACCCCGAACTGGCAAGTCTCTGCAGCCTACACTTACCTGCTGAGCCAGTACGTAAAGGATGCGGACAACGAAGGCAGACGGTTTGGTCCAGATCAGCCAAAGCAACTGTTCAAAGCCGCGACCAGCTACAACCTGGAAGGTGACCTCAACAAATGGCGTGTCGGTGCTGACGTTCTTGCCCAGAGCGACACCTTTAACAGGGTGGGTACCGCCAACGGCCACGCCACTCAGGACGCTTACTCGGTCGTGGGCCTGATGGCAGGCTACAAATTCGACGAGCACTGGGACGGTCGAGTCAACTTCAACAACGTGTTCGATACCAAATACTGGCAGGGCATTCCGACTGGCTCGGGCAGCGGCGTTTATGGCGACCCACGTAATCTGATGTTCTCGGTGAAGTGGACGCTCTGATTCAGACAGACAACACATTCCGGTAGGAGACAACTTGTTGGCGAGGCGGTGTGTCAGGCACAACGCTTCGCGAACAAGTTCGCTCCTACCGATAATGCCTCTGCCTGTTGGAGCGCTTGTATCAAAGCTGCACTTCAACTGCTGCCTTATCAATCACCGACCACACCTCAACGATCCTCCCCTCTTTAAACCGGTAAAACACGTTTTCGCTGAACTGCACTTTCCGGCCATTGACCGGCAAGCCCATAAAGTCCCCAATCGGGGTGCAGTCGAAGTCCAGGCGGGCGGCGATGTGTTCGGGGTCGGCGATTAAAAATCGTATGTTGAAATGCAGGTCCGGAATCTGCCGGTAGTCTCGTTCGAGCATTTCGCGGTAGCCAGTCAGGCCCACGCGCTGGTCGTTGTAGTGCACGTTTTCATCAACAAACTGGCCCAGCGCAGGCCAGTCCTGATGGTTCAAGCAGGCGATGTAGCCTCGGTAGACGTCACGCAGGTCGCAGCTCATCAAACACCTCCGGCAATAAAAAAGCCCCGACCTGACGACTCAGACCGGGGCTTTCGGGTTCAAGCATTTACATCAGGCAAGGTCAAAGCGATCAAGGTTCATCACTTTGGTCCAGGCCGCGACGAAGTCGCTGACGAACTTCTCTTGCGCGTCGCCCGCGGCATATACCTCAGCCAGCGCACGCAACTGGGCGTGGGAACCGAACACCAGATCGACGCGAGTACCGGTCCATTTCACAGCACCGGTCTTGCGGTCACGGCCTTCGAACTCGTCCTTGGCGTCAGACACGGCGCGCCACTCGGTGCTCATGTCCAGCAGGTTGATGAAGAAGTCGTTGGTCAGTGTTTCCGGACGCTGAGTGAACACGCCATGTCGGGTTTGGCCGACGTTGGTGTTCAGCACGCGCAGGCCGCCTACCAGCACGGTCATTTCCGGCGCAGTCAGGTTCAGCAGTTGGGCCTTATCGACCAGCAATGCTTCAGCCGACGAACCAAAACGGCCCTTCTGGAAGTTACGGAAGCCATCAGCAACAGGCTCCAGGAAACCGAACGATTCAACATCCGTCTGTTCTTGCGAAGCGTCGGCACGACCCGGCGCGAAAGGAACGGTGACGGCATGACCGGCGTTTTTCGCCGCTTGCTCAACACCCGCAGAACCGGCCAGCACGATCAGGTCAGCGAGGGAGATTTTCTTGCCGCCTGCCTGTGCACCGTTGAATTCGCTCTGGATGCTTTCCAGTTTTGCCAGCACATGCGCCAGTTGTTCCGGCTGGTTGGCTTGCCAGAATTTCTGTGGCGCGAGACGCAGACGCCCGCCGTTGGCACCGCCGCGTTTGTCGGAGCCACGGAAGCTGGACGCTGCCGCCCACGCAGTGGAAACCAGCTGCGAAACAGACAAGCCCGAAGCCAGAACTTTAGCCTTCAGTGCAGCCACGTCGTTTTCGTCGACCAAAGGGTGATCGACGTCTGGAATCGGGTCTTGCCACAGCAGTTCTTCTGCTGGCATTTCCGGACCGAGATAACGGGACAGCGGCCCCATGTCACGGTGGGTCAGTTTGAACCAGGCGCGGGCAAAGGCGTCGGTCAACTGGTCCGGATTGGCGAGGAAGCGACGGGAAATCACTTCGTAAGCCGGGTCAAAACGCAGCGCCAGGTCAGAGGTCAACATGGTCGGTGTGTGGCGCTTGGACGGATCATGGGCATCGGGAATCAGACCGGCACCAGCGCCGTCTTTTGGACGCCATTGATGAGCACCCGCCGGGCTCTTGAACAGTTCCCACTCGAAACCGAACAGGTTTTCCAGGTAGTTGTTGCTCCACTGGGTCGGCGTGGTGGTCCACGTCACTTCCAGGCCGCTGGTAATGGTGTCGCCGCCTTTACCGCTGCCGAACGTGCTTTTCCAGCCCAGACCTTGTTGCTCGATGTCTGCCGCTTCGGGTTCTGCACCGACGTTATCAGCCGGGCCAGCACCGTGGGTTTTACCGAAGGCATGACCGCCCGCGATCAGGGCCACGGTTTCTTCGTCGTTCATCGCCATGCGACCGAAGGTTTCGCGGATATCTTTGGCCGAGGCCACCGGGTCCGGGTTGCCTTCCGGGCCCTCCGGGTTCACATAGATCAGGCCCATTTGCACGGCGGCCAACGGGTTTTCCAGGTCACGGCCTGGCGCGTCGTTGCGGCTTTCTTCGGTGCCGTGCTTGCCTGCATCGGCCACCAGCACGCCTTCGCCTTCAGGCTGCTCTTCCTTGCCGTAGCGGGTGTCGCCGCCCAGCCAGGTTTTCTCAGAGCCCCAGTAAACCGCTTCTTCCGGCTCCCAGACGTCAGCACGCCCACCGGAGAAACCGAACGGTTTGAAGCCCATGGTCTCCAGCGCGACGTTACCGGTGAGGATGATGAGGTCGGCCCAGGAAATCTTGCGGCCGTACTTCTGTTTGATCGGCCAGATCAGGCGGCGCGCTTTGTCGAGGCTGACGTTGTCCGGCCAGCTGTTGAGCGGCGCAAAGCGTTGTTGCCCCGCGCCCGCACCGCCACGACCGTCAGCGGTACGGTAGGTCCCGGCACTGTGCCAGGCCATACGGATGAACAGCGGACCGTAGTGACCAAAGTCGGCTGGCCACCAGTCCTGGGAGTCAGTCATCAGCGCGCGAAGGTCTTGCTTTACCGCTTCCAGATCAAGGCTTTTGAATGCAGCGGCGTAGTCGAAGTTTTCGCCCATCGGGTCGGACAGCGATGAGTGCTGATGCAGGATCTTCAGATTGAGTTGGTTCGGCCACCAGTCGCGGTTGGTTGTACCGCCACCTGCAGCAGCGTGATTAAAGGGGCATTTCGATTCAGTCGACATGTTTTATTTACCTTTGGTCGAGTTCATGCGCTGCCTGGCCCGGTCCGGACTTCAGACAGCGATGTGGTTCATCACGGCACAACATGCGTGGCCAGCGCGGGATCAGCATCTCTCTGTCGCCACACGGAAACTTAATTAAACGGCGACTGGCTCACCAGCGCCAGAACAAGCCTAGACGCCCTTTGAGAAGAGAGCTAATTAGCTAAGTCTTGGGTAGCGATAGACATACTCTGTCAATCGATAGATAAAACTTGAAGGTATGGGCTTTTTTGAGCGTTTCTCTGTGGGAGATTCTATTTTGGCCTGCTCGCTCTATGGTCGATGGCACTCTCTGCTGGAGCGTTGCTTGGCCCCGAATCAGTCGATGAGGTATTCAAGTGCACCGCGTCATCGTTCTTCGCGAGCAAGCTCGGCTCCTACAGTTGATCGCTAAGTCTGTGGGAGCATTTCAATTCGCTGGCTAACTTGCACCCTGCGGAAAGCGCAGCGGGTCAGAAAAACTGGCCAGCAGATGGTCGTAAATCAGGCGAACGCGCGGAGCGACGGGGCCGCGTTGAGGGCGATAGACGAACAGCTCCCATGGCGGCGGCGCGATCTGCGGCACGACTTCGACCAGCCTGCCCTCTCGCAAATGGGGCTCGGCCAGATAGCGGGGCATTTGCGCGTAAGTCAGCCCGGCCAGAACGATTTCCAGCTCGGCTTCGGGGTCGTCACAGGTGAAGGCGGCCGATTGCGGCATAAACGTCTGGCCATCGGCGAACACCCAGGGCCATGGCCGCCCGGTTTTACGGTCGATCAACACGGACAACGGGCGCTGCTTGAGCTCTTCCAGTGTGGATGGCCGCCCGGTGGAAGCCACCAGTTGCGGCGTGGCCACTACATGAAACGGAACGGTACCGGCTGCTCTGGCGATATAGCGGCGGTCGCGGATGTAGCCAACCCGGATGCCGATATCGACCTGAGCTTCAACAGCATCGGTCACTTCATCGTCGAAGCGCACGTCGATGCGCAACTCCGGATGTTTGCTCATCAGGGGTTTGAGGAATTTCAGCAGGAACAATCGGCCGATGGCGTATGGCGCGGTGATACCGACCCGCCCCGCCAGACCATCGCTCTCGACGCCGGTGTGACGGGCAAAGAGTTGATCAAAGCCGCTCAGGGTTTCCCGTGCCTGCCGTGCCAGGTCTTCGCCGAACGCAGTGATGTGGATCTGCCGGGTGCTGCGGTGAAAGAGCATTTCGCCGAGGGTGTTTTCCAGCTCTTTGATTGCTCGGGTCACGCTCTGCGGCGATGTGCCCAGACGGCTAGCGGCCTCGCGGAAGGTCTCGGATTCAGCGGCGGCACAGAAGATTCTCAGCATTTCGACGCGGTTGAGCATGGGAACTCCTGGTACATGGGGATGCTAAACCTGGAGCGCGCTTGCCCGCGAACGCGTCAGCACAGGCGATCTATCCATCAACTGACAGACCGAAATCGCGGGCAAGCGCGCTCCTACAGTCCAATGTTGTGTCTCGACAGCGTGCCGTCAGGAACAGCGGAGCGGCTTCTACGGGCAAAGTAATCCAGAACGGAATGAGTCATCACTGACCAATCATTCCAATTTCTGGAATTCCTAAATCCTATCTCTTCCATTTATCGATAGAAAGAACCCGCCCACAATTGATTTCGAAAGCAGTTATCCCTCTCGAAACCAACTCAAGGGTATTCAGATCATGAGCAATAACATCGAAGGCAAAGTCGTCGTCATTACCGGTGCAAGCAGCGGTCTGGGTGAAGCCACCGCGCGTCATCTTGGCGGTTTGGGGGCGAAGGTTGTATTGGGCGCTCGTCGCAAGGCTAATCTTGACACGTTGGTCAGCGAAATCACCGCAGCAGGCGGTAACGCCGTTGCCTATCAGACAGACGTGACCCGTAAAGAAGATGTGGACGCATTGATCAAAGGCGCGCTGGATACCTACGGCCGTGTAGACGTGCTGATCAACAACGCAGGTGCCATGGCGATTGCACCGATGTCGGAAGGCAAGACCGATGAATGGGATCGCATGATCGACATCAACATCAAAGGCCTGCTCTACGGTATCGCCGCCACCCTGCCAGTATTTCAGCAACAGAACAGCGGCCACTTCATCAATATCGCTTCGGTGGCGGGCATCAAGGTCTTCAGCCCGGGCGGCACGGTGTACAGCGGCACCAAGTATGCCGTGCGAGCGATTTCCGAAGGGCTTCGTCATGAAGTCGGCGGCAGCATCCGCACCACCACCATTGAACCGGGTGCAGTGGACTCGGAATTGAAACTGGGCAGTTCGCACCAGGCCAGCGCTGAAGCAGTGGGCGAGTTCTACAAACAGGCTATCCCTTCCAGCTCCGTGGCCCGCGCCATTGCCTTTGCGATTGAGCAACCAGCGGATGTGGACATCAACGAAATCGTGCTGCGCCCGACCTCGCAGGATTTTTGATTACTCGATTGTAGAGCCACGACAAAATCTGTAGGAGTGAGCTTGCTCGCGATAGCGTCCTGTCATTCGACCGGCAACTGACAGGCAGAACGCTATCGCGAGCAAGCTCACTCCTACAGGGGATTGCATTTCAATTCGTTTGAATGCGCCTAAACAAGCTTACTCACCGTTTTACCAGCGCCCTTCCTCAGCGAACTCTGCTCTTTCATCGCCGCGATTTCCCGCGCTGCCTGGGCCTGGTCGAACGAACCATCCCATTTGGCAATCGCGATGGTGCCGATGCCATTACCGATCAGGTTGGTCACCGCCCGCGCTTCGTTGAGGAAGCGGTCGACACCCAGCAACAATACCAGGCCCACCAGCGGGATATCGCCAATGACCGACAGCGTTGCGGCCAGGGTGACAAAGCCTGCACCCGCAACGCCCGCCGAACCTTTCGATGTCAGCAACAACACGCCTAGCACCACCAGTTGATCCATTAAGGTCAGCGGCGTGTTGGTTGCCTGCGCCACAAAGATCGCCGCCATGGTCAGGTAGATACAGGTGCCATCGGAGTTGAAGGTGTAGCCCGTTGGCAAGACCATACCCACCACCGACTTTTTGCAGCCCAGTTTTTCCAGCTTGACCATCATGCGTGGCAACACGGCTTCGGTTGAGCAGGTCCCGAGGGTGACGAGGATTTCATCTTTGAAGTAGCGCAGGAACTGCAACAGCGGCAAGCCCGACCAGCGCGCCACACTGCCCAGTACGACAACGACGAAGAACAGCGTCGTGACATATAGGGCGATGATCAACTGCCCCAACGACATCAGTGTGCCGATGCCGTACTTGCCGATGGTGAATGCCATGCCTGCGCCCGCACCCAGAGGGGCGAGTTTCATGACCATCGCGACGATGCGAAACAGGGTTTGCAGCAAAAGGTCGATGACGTTGACCAGCGGCTTGCCGGTTTCCCCCAACTGCACCAGCGCTACGCCCATCAGGACCGAGACCAGAATCACCTGCAACATCGCGCCTTTGGCGAACGCATCGAACAGTGTGGTAGGGATGATGCCGAGGAAGAACTCGATCACACCGCCCTGCGCCGCAGCCGCCTGGGTGTAGCCGTTGACCGCGCTGGCATTGAGGCTGTTGACGTCGATATTCATCCCGACGCCTGGCTTGAGGACATTGACCACGACAAGGCCGATAACCAGCGCCAACGTCGATAACACCTCAAAGTAGATCAGCGCCTTGCCGCCAATACGGCCGACCTCCTTGATGCTGCCCATTTTGGCAATGCCAACCACCACGGTGCCGAAAATGATCGGCGCCAGCAGCATTTTGATCAGTTTGATGAAGCCATCGGCGAGGGGTTGCAGCTTTGCGCCGATGTCAGGAAGGAAGAAACCAATCGCACCGCCAATAACGATACCGATCAGCACCTGGACATACAGCTGGCCGTACCAGCGTGTAGGTGTGTCGTTCATGAGAACCTCGATCTTGTTGTTGTATGAGGAATTAGATTTGGTACTTCCCTGCAGAGCGAATGAGGACTGTGGGAGCGAGGCTTGCCCGCGATAAGAACACCGCCGATTTCAGGCCCATAGCGTCAAGCCTTATCGCGGGCAAGCCTCGCTCCCACAGGTCAAAATTCACTGCGAAAAAGAGGGAGTTCAGGCCAACTCACCCAGCTCGCGCATCACGGCGTACAGCGCAGACTTGGCTTCGAAACCGACGCCCGGGATGTCCGGCAGACCGACGTAGCTGTTCTCGACTTTGATGCCGTCGGCGAAACCACCAAATGGCTGAAACACGTCGGGATAGGACTCGTTGCCGCCCAGGTGCAGGCCTGCTGCGAGGTTCAGCGACATCTGGTGGCCGCCATGGGGGACGACGCGGCGCGATGACCAGCCCAGTTCTTTCATCACGTCGAGGGTGCGCAGGTATTCCACCAGCCCGTAAGACAGCGCGCAGTCGAACTGCACAAAGTCGCGATCAGGGCGCATGCCGCCGTGGCGCAGCAGGTTGCGGGCATCCTGGTGGGAGAACAGGTTTTCTCCGGTCGCCATGGGCAGGTCATAGTGGTTGGCCAGTTCAGCCTGGAGCGCGTAATCCAGCGGATCGCCCGCCTCTTCGTACCAGAACAGGTTGTAGGGTTTGATGGCCTCGGCGTAGGCAATCGAGGTTTTCAGGTCGAAGCGACCGTTGGCGTCCACGGCCAGACGACGGCCATCGCCCACCACTTCCAGCACGGCTTCGATTCGGCGGATGTCTTCGTCCAGCGGTACGGCACCGATTTTCATCTTCACCACGTCGTAGCCGCGGTCCAGATAACTCTGCATTTCAGCCTTGAGCTTGGTTTGGTCCTTGCCCGGATAGTAGTAACCGCCTGCCGCGTAGACCCAGACTTTGTCATCGGCGACACCGTCGCGATAACGATCAGCCAACACGCGATAAAGCGGTTTGCCTTCAATCTTCGCGACTGCATCCCACACCGCCATGTCGATGGTGCCGACTGCCACCGAACGCTCGCCGTGGCCGCCTGGCTTTTCGTTGGTCATCAGGGTTTTCCAGATGGCGAACGGGTCGAGGTTGTTGCGCTCGTGGTCGATCAGGCTCTCTGGGTCCGCTTCGGCGACACGCGCCAGAAACCGGTCCCGCATTAGCGCGCCCTGGCCATAACGCCCGTTGGAGTTGAAGCCATAACCGATGACCGGCTTGCCATCGCGAATCACGTCGGTGATGACGGCAACAACCGAGCAGGTCATTTTCGAAAAGTCGATGTAGGCGTTGGCAATAGGCGATGCGATAGAAACGGTTTTCTCGCGAATGTCCACGATGCGCATGGGATGAGTCCTCTCTGATTATTAGGTTGTTGCCGATGCCAGAGAACTCTAGGGCTAGCGGCCCAGGCGCAGCCAATGCTTATAATCGAGCACCTCATGCACAGGTGGCATCGCCCATGGAACTCGCTTGGCTGGAAGACTTTGTCGCACTGGCAGAACTGGAAAACTTCTCTCGTGCGGCTGACTCACGCCATGTCACCCAACCGGCATTCAGCCGCCGGATCAAGTCGCTGGAAAACTGGATGGGCGTTGAGTTGTTCGAACGCACCACCCATGGTGCGACCCTGACCGACGTCGGCAGGCAGATGCTCGGTAACGCGCAGGACATGACCCGCCGCCTGCACCAAATGCGTCTGGATGCGCGCGAGTTGGCAGGCAAACAGTTGCGCACGCTGTATTTCGCGGCGACTCATTCACTGTCGTTCACGTTTTTTCCCGGCTGGATCCGGAGCATTGAGCGTGAAGCGCCCATCGAAGGCGTACGCCTGCATTCGGACAACATGCGCTCCTGCGAGCAAATGCTGCTGAATGGAGAGGTGCAGTTCCTGCTTTGCCACCATCACCCGGACGTTCCGCCACGATTTGCCAGTGAGCAGTTTCTGGGCAAAGCAGTGGGCCTTGATGTGCTCCTGCCCCTGCGCGCACCGGGTCAGCGCAGCGGGGAACCCAATCAACCGCTGGATTATCTGGGCTACACCGCAGATTCAGGGCTGGGCAGGATCATCAACTGGCGTCTCAATCGTTCGCAGCCCGAGCAGCCCCTGCAAACCCTGTTCAGCTCCCACCTGGCGGCGGTGCTGCTGTCGATGGTGCAGGAAGGCAAAGGCATGGCGTGGTTGCCACGCACATTGGCTGAGTCTGAAATGAGCCAAAACCGGCTGGTTCGGGCCCTGGAAGAAACCTGGGACATCCCCGTGGAAATCCGCCTGTTCCGCGCCCGCACGCCGCTGAGTGATTTTGCCGAGGCGTTCTGGAGTGGGTTGGGGTAGCGCCGGATCCTACGATTCATCGGGGTAAATGGGGACCAACTGTGGGAGATTCTATGGTTGTGATCAAGCCATAACCCACCCTTTGGGTTGATATTCGCTCTGATTTTTCATCAGGGCGAACGCCACCCGAGCGAGTTTGCGAGCGAGCATCACAAGTACCTGTGTGGTTGCTTTTCCGCGGCTGCGATGATGGTCGTAAAACTCTTTCCAGGCACTCGATCGGCTGGCCGACATTGCTGCGTTGTGCAGCAATCGGCGAATCTCCGAGCAGCCTCGTTTGGTTAGGAACCTACGGCCATTTTTTTGGCCAGAATCGGTCACTCTCAGATCCATGCCCAAAAAAGCAATGTAGGAGTCGCCGCTCTTGAAGTCGCCTCGGTTGTAAGCCATGACCAGAGCTGTCGCGGTCAGGAAGCCGATACCTTCAACAGCTTGGCAACGGGCCACTTGCTCCAGCAGGCCGGCTTCGCGCAAGGCATCTTTGAGCTTTGCCTTGACCAGCAGGTCCAGCCGTTCGATTGACTTGAGGAAGGCTGCAAATGACGCCTTCAAGCTGGTGTCATTTGCCCAGCTCTGGGTCAGGCTGGTTTTGGCTTGAATCAGTGAAGCCCTGCGTCGCAGAAGGCTTTGCAGCTTTCCGTAGACTGCTGGGGGCGGCGTCCAGGGGCGAAGATTTTCGCCTTCGTTTTTCAGAAATCGGGCAAGAAGACGGGCATCAGATGCGTCTGTTTTACTACGGCCACCGACACCTTTACGGTAATTACTGAGTTGAAAACCGTCGATGATGTAGACGTCGAAACCAGACTCGTAAGCCAGCTCGACCAGATCGACGTGATAAACATTTGTCGCCTCAACAGCAATGGCGGTGGTCCTCGGTAACGTTTTAAGCCAGCGTTTTATGGCAGGCTTTTCGTTGGTTATCGAGGTGAGCAGATCCCGATCTGCCTGGTAGGTAACGAGCTCAACTTTGGCGACATCCACGCCTACGATTGACTTCGAAACACGCATTGCCATGAGCATTTCTCCACGCTAAGGTTTGACGGCTTGTTGGGGGTTCACCCAGAGGCGCAGGCTTGTTTCTATCGTCGCTTGAACGAAGCATTCTTTATCGGCGCTTTTGGTGGAAGGGGTGGGGCGAGGTCTCCCACGGTCTGTACTGTTGCAGCAGTCAGATGCGAACTGTTCGTCCCACCACCCCTTCAAGTCTAACCATACAAGCGAATTTATTCGCGAAGAGGCCAGTACAGCCGATATATTTTTATTGCCTGGCCTATCGCATTCGCGAATGAATTCGCTCCCACCGGTTTGCTGTGGCCAAGAGCATGAATTCGCACCCAGAGATTTGGCTTACCTGACTTCACGCTAAAAACCCTTCCGAAGATTGACGTTAAGATCAAGCTCATGATGGCCCTGTGGGAGCGAATTCATTCGCGAAGAGGCCAGTACAGCCGATATATTTTTATTGCCTGCCTATCGCATTCGCGAATGAATTCGCTCCCACACGATTTGCGCACGACTCAAGTCAACCGCGATCCAGTGGGACTGGCTTTAGCCGGTCCCACCTCAGTTCCTGATCAACTGAGGTACTATCGACGGCTCTTTGTTGCCTGGGTGCATTTGCCGGATGTCTTCAATTGATTCCCTTCCCGCTGTTCTTGCCGGTCCTCTGCTGCGTCGCCTTGAAACGCAACGTCTGGTGATGTGGCTGGTGGGTTCACGGCCGTTGACGTTGACGCTGCGCTTGCCAGACCGTGATTACCCGTTGAATGAACAGCAATGTCAGGTCGTTGCGGTAGGTCGCAGTGCGTTCATTCACTTGATCGACGTGCCACTGGATGACGCCCTGCCCTGCGATATCGCCATTGCCTACGATGTATTGATCGACGGCCAGCAAGGCATCGCTGAATGGGCACCGCATTTGCTGTACCCCGACCGATCCCTGCCGGATTTCGTACTGCGCAGCACCATCGAACAACTGCTCCATGGCTCCTGCCGCAAACCCCATCACGCTTCAGACGAAGGCCTGCTGTGCGCCGACCGGCTGCTGGCGGCCAACCCGGATGCCGAGCATCGCCCTGCGCTGTTGATGATGAGCGGCGATCAGATCTACGCCGATGATGTGGCCGGGCCAATGCTGCGCGCCATCCATGCGTTGATCGAGCGTCTGGGCCTGTTCCACGAGCGTCTCGAAGGTGCGATCGTCGACGACAGCGCCGAGCTCTATAACCATCCGGCCAGCTACTACAACCGCGCCGACCTGTTACCGGCACTGAAGAGCAACGACACCCTGCGTGAACGGTTCTTTGGCGGCGCGCGCAAACCGATTTTCACCAGCAGCACGGCCGACAACCATCTTGTGACGTTCTCCGAAGTGCTCGCCATGTACCTGCTGGTCTGGTCGCCAGTGCCGTGGACGTTGATCAATCCGACGCCTCCGGTTTTCGAAGCGGGTGAACAGCCTCGCTATGAGCAGGAACAACAACGTATCGACGCTTTTGTTGATGGTTTGGGGGGCGTTGCGCGGGTTTTCGCGCATTTATCCTGCCTGATGATCTTCGACGATCATGACGTAACGGACGACTGGAACCTCTCGGCAAAATGGGAAGAGACTGCCTACGGCCACCCGTTTTCCAAGCGCATCATCGGCAATGCGCTGCTGGCCTATTTGCTGTGCCAGGGCTGGGGCAATAATCCGGATGCCTTCCCTGATTTGCTGGAGCAGACACAGCACCTGGTCAAGCAAGCGCCTGATGCAAACGGTTATCTGCAGAGTGAAACCCTGGATACGTTGATCACCCGGCTGCTGAAGTTTCAGCAATGGCATTACGTGCTGCCCACTTCCCCGGCACTGGTGGTGCTCGACACCCGTACCCGGCGCTGGCGCAGCGAATTCAACCTGCATCAGCCTTCCGGTCTGCTGGATTGGGAAGCGCTCAGTGAACTGCAACAGGATTTACTCGATCACCCGTCGGCGATCATCGTTTCGCCCGCGCCTGTATTCGGCGTGAAGCTGATTGAAACCGTGCAAAAGGTGTTCAGCTGGTGCGGGCATCCATTGTTGGTCGATGCCGAAAACTGGATGGCGCACCGCGGCGCGGCGCAGGTCATCCTGAATATCTTTCGTCACTCACGCACGCCGGGCAATTACGTGATCCTGTCAGGGGACGTGCATTACTCGTTTGTCTACAAAATCCTGATACGCCACCGGACCGCCAACCCGCATATCTGGCAGGTCACCAGCAGCGGCTTGAAAAACGAATTCCCGCAAAGCCTGCTGGACTGGTTCGACCGCCTGAACCGCTGGCTGTACTCGCCTCGTTCGCCACTGAACTGGTTTACCAAGCGACGCCTGATGCGCGTAGTACCGCGTATCCCCGAACACAGCAAAGCCGGTGAGCGACTATGGAACTCAGCGGGCGTGGGTCATGTGTTTTTCGATGCCGACGGCCGGCCAACCGAAATTTATCAACTCAACGCCAGCGGACGTGAGCCGACACGATTCATCGAGCCTGACGCTAACGCTTAGTCGCTGAAGGTTTTGATCAACGCGTCACGACCTTTGCTCGTGACGCTCAAGGCCCGGGAGTCGAGCTGTCGGGTAACCCAGCCGCGCTTGAGCATCAGTTCCAGAATGGCGGCACCCAGCGCGCCGCCGATGTGCGGTGAGCGCTCGCTCCAATCCATGCACGGATAAGCCAGCCGTCTGCGCTGGCCGCGCATGGCATCAACATCGACGCCCAGTTTGAGCAGTCGCTCGACGCCCTTTTCGGTGAGGGTGTAATCCTCGCCCTGCGCCTCGATCCAGTTGGCTTGCAGCAAGACATCATGAAGCCTGACCGCGACCTCACCTGCGCAGTGGTCGTAACAGGTTCGCGCGTGACGCAGTGCTGCAGGCGTGCTGGGCTGGAAAGGTGTCGCGGGTTGGCCTGTGATCGACAGCAAGGATTCCAGGGCTCGCGCCACTCTGCTGTTGGCCAATCGGTAATAGCGATGCCGCCCCTGTACCAGTTGCTCGACCAGCCCGTGCTCGCGCAGACGCGAAAAATGATTGCTGGCCATAGAGGCTGTCACGTCGGCTACCGCAGCCAGTTCGGTGGCGGTACGCGCCCGACCGTCGAGCAGGCTGCACAACATGCGCGAGCGAGCCGGATCAGCAATGGCACCCGCGACTTCGGCGAGCGAAACCTCTGCGCATTCGACATCCATAGTTCAGCCATCCCTGAAGCATCGTTTTAAGCGCTCATCATACTGAGGTTCACAGCACATTTAGGGATTGAGTCATGAAGCAACCGGGTTTCTTTGGCAGCAAAGTCGTGGCTGCCACGTTTGTAATGGCGGTGTTTGGCTGGGGTATTGGATTCTACGGACCGCCGATTTTTCTCTATGCCGTGCTGCAGCGCACTGACTGGTCGGTGTCACTGTGCTCGGCAGCAGTGACGTTGCACTTTCTAGCGGGCACGCTGGTGATCGTCAACCTGCCGCGTCTCTATAAACGTTTTGGTCTGGCTCGCGTCACGCTGGCGGGCTCCATCGTCCTGGCGTTTGGCGTGTACGGTTGGGCAGTGGCGGATCAGCCTTATCAGCTGTTTATCGCGGCGCTGCTCAGCGGTTTGGGGTGGGTGACCATGGGCGCGGCAGCGGTCAATGCGGCTATCGCGCCCTGGTTTGTCAGCAAGCGCCCCGCCGCGTTGGCCATGGCTTACAACGGCGCGAGTATTGGAGGGGTGATTTTTTCATCGGCGTGGGTTTACCTGATCAGTCAGCTTGGCTTTGGTCAGGCAGCGCTGTGGGTGGGAGGCCTGTCGGTCAGCGTTATTGCGCTGCTGGCGTTCAAGGTCTTCGCCTTGCGCCCGGAACACTTGGGGCAATACGCCGACGGTGCTGACCAGCCGCCTGCCGAGGCAATCAACCCAGCCGTATCGCCCTCGAGTTCGCTGTGGCGCAATCGGCAATTTTTGACCCTGGCAGCGGGCATGTCGCTGGGCTTGTTTGCGCAGATCGGATTGATTACGCATTTGTTTCTGGTGCTGGTACAGCATCTGACAGAACAACAAGCGGGATTGGCGATGGGTTTGGCAACGGCCAGTGCCATTGCTGGCCGGACGCTGGTCGGCTCGCTCATGCCCGCACAAGCAAACCGACGCAATGTGGCGTGCCTGAGTTATGGCGTTCAATTGCTGGGCTGCATCGTAATGCTCGGCGTTGACCAGGCTCCAGGGCTGGTCTGGCTGGGTGTGATCCTGTTTGGCGCAGGCATCGGCAACGCGACTTCGCTGCCGCCACTGATTGCTCAAGCGGAATTCCCGCGCCAGCACACCCAACGCGTCGTGGCCCTGATCGTCGCGACGGCGCAAGGCTGTTATGCGTTTGCTCCGGCGATTTTCGGGGTGGTGAAGTCGTTGAGTGGTGAGGCGAATAGCGGAGTATTGATATTTACCTTGGCGGCGGCGATTCAAGGGCTGGCGATAGTGGTTTTACTGGTTGGGAAGGTCGGGCCGATCAAGCAATCACACTAGCTTGAATTGGAATGCTATCCCTGTGGGAGTGGTCCCGGTATCCCTGACACCTCGCTGTCGCTAAGCAAACGGATGACCCTGTAGGAGCCAACT
>NZ_JAWHNU010000002.1:0-71711 GCF_032582135.1 Pseudomonas syringae group sp. J309-1
ACGGTTATCTGCGCGAATTCATTCGCGAAGGGGCCGGTACATCCGCAGCCTTTGTATCGTCAGGAATACTGCCTTCCCGAATGAATTCGGACCCACAGGCTCTTCATGAACCTGAAGCTGTGCGCAAATCCGTGGGAGCGAATTCATTCGCGAAGATTGGGTTGCTTCACAGCGAGATATCAAACGAGCGCTCGTCAAAAACCAGCGGCTGCCCCTGCTCAAGCAGATGCCGGATGCCAGGCCCCAGCAAGTCTTGCGGACCGTCCAGGGGCGTGGCCGGGTATTGCTGGAAGCGTCGTCTGTTGGCACTGACCTGTTCCAGAATCTGTCGGTCCTGGCGCAGGATGACCTTGAACGCCTGCCGCAATACGGCACGTTTCAGTACGGCGGGAATTTTGCCCCGCGCAGTCGCGATTCGCGCAAAGACCCGCAACTGCCCGTCAGCACACGGAGTCATCCAGGCGCTGACCAGCAGATTGAGGTGATCGTTGCCATCGCGGTACTCGATTTCCGAAAGCCCGGGAAGACGAAAACGCCCCATGCTCTCGCCCCGCTGCCCTTCGAACAACCGTGAGATAAGCCCTGACTGTTTGCCCTCCTCGCTGTAAATCGCTTCGATACCGTCATCGAGCGGACGAACCCGGGCCGAGATGCGTTGGCGCTGCTTATCGTGGCGAATCCAGCCCGCATGAACAAAATGAGTATGAAATCCGTCCAGGAAATTCTCCGCTGCGTCCTGCAATGAGCACTGCACTTGATCCGTCATCCAGAACGTATCGAGTTTCTGCCCCTGCTGGGCCGGGGCAACCGGCGCCTCAGCTGGACGCTGGTCATTCAGGCAGACCCACACCAGGCCGTGGGCTTCGCAGCAGGCCAGGCTGTTAAGCAATGCTTTGCTGGAGGGGCACTGATCAGTGCCGGGTACCCGGGTGCAACGGCCGTCTGCGGCAAACCGCCAACCGTGATAAGGGCATTCGATATGTCCATCGCGAACCTTGCCCTGACTCAATGGCGCAAAACGATGGGGACAACGATCCGGCAATGCGGCGGCGCGTCCATCATCGGCGCGGAACAGCACCAGTGGCATGTCGTGAACCTGACACGCCATCGGGTCTTTTTTCAGTTCGTGGCTCAGCGCTACCGGCCACCATTGAGCGAGGCGATTCACAGTTTGAGTGTTCTCATGAGGGGCACACCTATTCCATGCAGCAGAACGCTGAGCAATCGCCATATCCAGCGACGCCGCCAGGGCAAATGTGCAACCTTGATCAGACTGTACTCGATCTGCGGCTGGCCCCCGCGCAAGCGTTTGAAACCGGCAGCGCCGGAGCTGAAATTCAGCACGGTGCGGCGCTCGGCGGCTTCCAGCAGGCACAGACAGGTCAATTGCCGGTACAAGCCGGTTTTCTGTGGCAATGCAGTGTCGTATCCCACAATCGGGGTGCTGATGGTAGCGTCATTGGCAAACCAGCCCAACGCGCCATCGATACGGCCATCCGGGGTGCGCAGAACGCGTATCTCCAGCCAGCCTTCACGTTGACCACGCTGTATCCAGCGGGCGCTGTAATGCGGGTTGAGCCTGCAATATTTGTCCAGATACAGCAGGTTATACAGCTGCTCTACCCGCACAAAATCGCTGTCGCTCAGGGCCGAGCCAGGCACCACTTCATAGGCGCTGCGTCGCAACAGAGTGCGGTCGAGTCGGGTGTTGTGATGCCGGAGGAACGGAGCATCTGCCCCGCTCCGGCCGTCGAATACATACACCTGTCGGCTAGGGATACTCAGGAAGCCGAGCCCTCTCAAACGCTGTTTCAGTTCGCGGTTGCTGAACGCATTGATCGAGCGGAAACAAAGAGCGTGATCGGGAAATGTTCGCTGCAAAAAAGCGCTGATCTGCGGCAGCTCGTTCAGATCCCAGTCAGCGGGATACAGATTGGTCGACAGCAGCCAGTTGTTGACATGAACCAGCTTGTCGACTTTGGCTGCGCTCAACAAGGCGTCCACGCCTTGGGTCAGGGCGCTCAGTGGTCGGGTCAGCCACGGACGGCCAATGCGGTTGAGTTCTTCGCGGGCGTAACCGCTGTAGGCGGTACGGGGCGACACCACATAGCAGTTGTCTTCAGGGTCGTGTCCATCATTGATGCTCACCGCAAGCTGCTGCGTCCCGGTGTCCAGCAGTGCCATCCGAGTGCTGACATTGGCGATCAGTCCTGCCTCGGTCCAGCCGCGGACGTATTGTCGGGCTGGACTGTCATTGGGGGTCACCGGCTCCTGAAGGAGTTGCTCCCGAAACAACAGCTTCACTGGGGCGGCTCCCCTAATGCCTGCCCGTTCCACTCGATGTCCGCGGTGGATGCGGCCAGCACCCCGCAGCGGCGGGAGGCAGCGCGATAGATGATTTCCCCAAGGCTCAACCATTGGGCGGCCAGCGGCAGGACATCACCTTGCTGAACGATCACGTCGCGGGCTATACGGTAATCACGCCAGAACGTCCTGCTCAACGACCGTGAAGGCGCAGCCAGTAAAAGCATCGCCAGTGCGATCATGCGCGGTTCCTGGGTAGGCTCAATCATGCCGCTGGATGCTTCGCCAAGGCTGTTCACCAGCGCCTGACGCTGATTGTCGAACAGGTGCACGCCACTGGTGGCCCGCGGGTTGCACTCCAGCACATGGAAACGGCCTGCTTGATCTTCGATAAAGTCAAAGCCGACCTGTCCGGTATAGCCGGTTTCACGGCCGAACTGCTCCAGGAATCGACGCACAGGTTCCGGCGTCGCAGGGGAAAGATAGATCCCCGAACCCCGGCCCACACGGTAGCGCGGCTGGTAAACGCTATGAGCGCGCAACTGGCCATCGATCAACACGCTGAAGCTGCAAAACTCCCGCCCCTGAATAAACCGCTGCGCAACCCAGGGCGCTTCAATACTGGGCTGGACTTTACTCAACTGCGTCACGTTTGGCTGAATCAGGGTTTGCGAAGCGAAACGCGAATAAGCCGGTTTGAACACCCACTCCTCAGTCTCCGCGCTCAACGCCAACACAGACGGGTAATCCGTCAGCAGCCGGGTTTCGGGTGTCGACAACGTCCAGCCCTGTATCATGGCCGCAAACTGGCCCTTGTGATGCAGCCGATGCAGCAGCGCAAAATCACTGGTCAGCACCCGGCACAATGGCCTGAGGCGCTCCAGGCCATGGGCCAGATAGAACACTTCTTCGCAGGTTGGCAGCAACACGTCGATACGTTCTGCCTTGATCACGCTGGCCAGCGCTTCGATCCAGCCTGCGGGGTCGAGTCTGGGCTCGGGTAAACGAACGAAGTAATGTACTGAACGACTGAAACGGCTCAGCGGCTGACCCAGCGAGTCCCCCACGCTCACGGTCCAGCCGGCCTCGTTGAAGGCCCTCGCCCACTCCAGGCAGGCCGGTGCACGAGCCCCCAGAATCAGTACGCGCATGGCAGCCCCTCAGGCAATTGCAGGAGTTTCAAACGTCGGCGTTTGACGTGCGGGGGCGGCGCTTGCCAGTGCCCGAAGATGAACTCCGGTGGACGCATGCCCTGCCCGGCACATAACTGGTGAAGGGTTTCGCTGATCGCCTTGCACAGCGCGTCATGATCGCCGTAGGCCTGAATGTTGATTTGCCAGTTCAGCCTGGTCTGATGGATCTCATATTCCTGCAGCTTAGCGCCATGCATTAGCAAGGTACGGCGCAGGACATCCGGATACAGCGCCCGCAACTGACGTCCCGCCACATCAGGCAGCCAGAGAATGTCGTCGGCACGCCCCTCGATAGTGGCAATCGCCCGTTCGACCCGTCCGCAAGCACAAGGGGCTTCACTGATGCGCAGCACGTCGTTGAGGCGATACCTCACGATCATCTGCGTGCGTCTTGAAAAGTCGGTAATGATGGGCTGAAAACGGGTGTGTTCGGCGTCCAGCCACTCCGGCTCAATGTGCAGATGGCTTTCATTGAGGTGCAAAGTCCCTTGCTCGCAGGTGTAACCGAGAAAGCCTTCGCTGGCCTGATAAATTTGCTGCGGCATCACCCCGAAGGCTTTGAGCACAGCATCTGCATCCGTGCTTTCAAGCACCTCGGCCACCGACAGAATATGCGTGGGTCGTATCGATAAACGCCCGTTCAATGAGGCTTCAGCCAGACCCCGCAACACGGTCGCCGGGGCCACCAGCACATCGGGATTCTGTGCCTGCAGACGTTCAAGTGATGCGTCGAGCCCGAGTGTCAGGTCGTGAAAGGCGAAGTCGATACGGCGACTGCTCAACGTGGTGTACAAGCGGCTGTTGGCACGCAGAAAAAAAGCGATCCGCAGAGGCGCTTGCCAGAAGCACAGCAGACGAGGAAGGAAGCGGCCCGGCAAGGTCCGCGCCAGGAGAATCCCTGCCCAACGCTGACGCTCAAGGGAGCTGACCAGAAACACGCCCTGGTTACCGGACGTGCCACTTGAAAGCCCCACAGTTATATCGCCCAGCGTGGGGCTGAAGTCGCGCGATTCTTCTGCCCGCCGCGCAACTGGCAAGACCTGATCCAGACCAAGACCGCGAGTGTTGTAAGCAGCAAAGTCGCTCATCATTGTCGCTTTGTCCATCAGCGGAAAGTCCGCCAGATGCGTGTACTGATGGTCTTTGAAGCGCTCGGCTGTCGGCAACACATCTTTCAGGAAATGCTTCAACTGTTGAGCTTGCCACGCCTCCAGTTGCTCTCGTCGAGTGAACCGCAAGCGATAGCGACTGTTGAGAAAACTCAGTGCGCTGCGCAGCTTGCCGATCAAGCGTTCATTGCTCATTGCTGAACGCCTCCCAGGCATGCGTGCAGTGCGAAGGCAGCATTGCCACGGCGGGTTCTCGCCGGATCAGCGTGCCAAGGCTGGCGTAGGTCTGTCGGTATTGTCTGGCGTCGTGACCGGCAAACCACAGCGCGGGCGCCGCTGGCAGTCGTTCTGCGCGACACGCGGGCACCGACCAGCAAGCGTCGGCCACCAGAAACACCGGACGCCCTTGCGCATCAGGGATAAACAGACCCAGTTGGCCATGGCTGTGTCCCGGTAGCGGCACACCGATCAGGCTGCCGTCACCTAACAGGTCGAGGCCATGGGTGAAGGGGGCCATCCATTCCGGTAAGGTTGCTTGCCTGCATTGATCGGCAAGGGTCAGCCGACTGGCGAAATCATCCGGCAACAATCCAGGCAAATGGCCGCCAAGGGTGGCCCGCCAACGCGAGCCGCGCAGGCTTTCAATGTGCTGCCGATCAGCATCAAGAGCAATGAATGAAGCCTGATTGAAGTCTCGCAACCCGGCGACATGATCGCCGTGAAAATGCGAAATGATCACTGTGCGGATATCCTCCGGCTGAATGCCAAAGCCCTTCAGTTGGGCGAGCAATTGCTCCTGAACGGGCAACTGCACCGGCACCGCGGTGCGATACAAACGCTCTGGCAGGTCCTGGGTAGCCTTGAAGAAATGTTCGGCGTAGCCCGTGTCGTACAGGATCCAGCCAGCGACGGGATGGCGAATCAGCCCGCACAATGACGGGAAACGCGTCGGCGCCCAACGAGCGCTGCGATCTGCCATGCATGCCAGATGTCGGCACCAACCGGCACGCAAAACGTTGAGGCTGACCGTCCGGCTCATTGTTTGATGCCCTGTTGCGCAAGCCACCACTGAGCGTGTTGGCGAATGCCCTCCTCCTGAGTGATCACCGTGCGGTAACCCAACTCGTTGCGTATCGCGTCCAGATTAAGGGTCTGGCTGAATGCAAGCACTCCAGCACCATAGCGAGTCAGTAAAGGTTCGCCACTTTGCCGCAGGCGAGCGCTGGTTTCGAACGCCAGCGCTACGGCATCCACGACCCGCCATGGCAGGCGTCGGGTTCGCAGCGTCAGCTGAAATTGTTCGGCAATGCGTTGCAGCAGATCTTCAACGGCCAGCGGCGTACCGTTGCTCACGTTGTAGGTGCAGACCGGGCGCGGCAACGGTTGATTGAGGCTCAGTTCCACGGCGTGTACCAGATTGTCGATGCAGGTCAGGTCCAGTTGAGCCCTGCCTCCGCGCATCAGCGGTATGTGTCCACGCTGCATGACACGCAACAGGCGCGGCAATAACGTACCGTCCCACGGGCCGAATACCGCGCGCGGGCGCAAAATCACCGCCTCGGCAAGACCCGCTTCCTTCACCATGGTTTCGGCCAGCGCTTTGGTGCGCGCGTACTCGTTGACCGGCGCAGGCAAAGGTTCGCTTTCATGGATGTCGAGCCGGTCGCGAAAGGCAAAGTACAGGCTGGGCGTCGAGAGGTGTACAAGGCGCTTCACCTGATTGACGCGGCAGGCGTTCAGGACCTCTTCGGTGGCCAGCAGATTGGCCCGGGCAAACGCTTCTGTTGTTCCCCAGGGCGAGGACAACGCCGCGCAATGGACGACTGCCGCACAGCCATGCGTCGCCTCAACCAGCGCGCTCGCCCCGGCTGGAGAACCGTGCTCAAGCGCAAGCCACTGAATCGCGCCAGGGCTATGGCGAATGACATCCGCCGCTGCTACCGGGTTGCGGCCGCTGAACAGCACTTCACAGCCTTGGGAGGCAAGTCGCCAGGCGATATGCCGACCAATGAAACCTGTGCCACCGGTCACGAGAACTTTCATCAATACTCCAGGATCATGCCGCCGATCGATAACCCGGCACCGGTTCCGATCAACATCAGAATCTGCCCGCGCTGAATGCGCTTATCACGAATCGCAATGTCCAGCGCTGTCGGCAGCGATGCGGCCACCTGGTTGCCGTGGTGAGCAAATACATTGATGACTTTTTCCGGGGCAAAACCCAAACGTCTGGCCGCATGCTGCATCGCTTGCTGGCTGGCTTGATGAGGGATTACCCAGTCGATCTGATCCTGATTCAGGCCAGCCTGATCCAGCAGATCGTTCACCAGCGTGGGCAGGTGCTTCGCGGCAAGACGGAATACGCCTTTGCCCTGCATGGAAAAACTGGTCAGAGGTTCGAACGGGATATCGATACGCCGCGGGTGAAAGCGCGATCCACCGGCCGGGATCTGGCATAAATGCGCACCTTCGGAAAACGTCTTGAGGTTCGAGGCGATAATTTTTGCCCCGCCTTCGCTGGCGCACAGAACAACAGCCGCTGCGCCATCACCAAAAATGCCGCTGACCTCGACTTGCTGCCAGTCCAACCCGCAGGAGGCGATATCGGAGCATACCAGCAGAACGCGCCGGTAGCGGCCCGCAACGAGGGGCCATGACAAGGTGTCGACGGCGGCAATGAACCCCAGGCAACTGGCATTGATGTCCATGGCGGGAATGCCTGAGTGACCCATGCCCAACTCTCGTTGCAACAATGCGGCGTTGCAGGGCATGCCCTGATCCATAGTGCCACTGGCGCAGGCGATCAAGTCGATCTGGTCCAGCTTGATGCCGGCGGCCGCCAGGGCATTTCGCGCGGCAGCCGCGCCCAGGCTTGCAGCCGTTTCCGCGCTGGACGCAACATGCCTATGAACAACCCCGCTGATCTGCTCGACGCTGCCCGCCGCCAGGCCCAACTCATGATCGAGGGCGGTACTGGTGACTATTCTGTCCGGCAGCGCATGGCCGGAACCGAGAATGGTCACACGCCTTGGGGGCAAAGCCAGCGGTGAAGTGTGCATTCAAATTCCGTTTAGAGAAGATCATTGTATTGACACTTATACGGGGTGATTACCGCACGGCGGTATAGTACAGGTGTACTATTTTTTACGCGCTCGAAACACTTTAAGTTATTGAAAATAAGTGCAGATTTCAAACTTCAGACTTATTCATAACTTTCAGGCGACGGCTGGCAGATTTTTGACTGCCTCGTCACGCACTGACGCTTAATAGTGAGCGATCAATGCGCCCCTGTTGCTGATCAAAAAGGATGTTATTGAGTGCTGTCTCTTCTTCTGGAAATGGGTCTGGGGATAGCCGATTTTCTCAATGATAATCCGGCTTATATCTGGGTCATTGGCGCTCCTCTGCTACTGCTGGGCCTGGGCGTCTGGCTCAATCAGCGAGTAACGACGCTGCGCCTGGATTCTGCCCGGCAAAGCGAACAGCTGGCGCAAGCGCAGCAGCAGATTGGAACCTTGCAAGCACGCCTCTCTCTGCTGGAGTCGATGCCTGTGCAGGCATCGGATTCGCCAGGGCAAGCCGCAGCATCTGCGCCGCTTTCCGACACTACTTCCATTTCTGTCAGCCAGGCGCCTGAGATGGAGCTCGTCTGGGAGCTTCCTTCGCAAACCCCGGACTTACCCATAAAGCCCGCAGCGTCGCCCTTCACCAGCCAGCCGCCCACTCGACCTGCCCCACCAAAACCCGCCATGCCGAACGTTGTAAACGTCGCTTTCATGGCTGCGCGTGACTGGTTATTGGGTGGCAATACTGTGCTGCGAATAGGGGCTGTGGTGCTCTTTTTGGGGCTCGCCTTTCTGTTGCGTTACGCCACCGAAGGCGTTGTGGTGCCAATCGAAACCCGATACGCAGGGGTTGCTGGCAGCGCAATCGCGTTGCTCGGCCTGGGCTGGTGGCTGCGCCATCGTAAACCAGCCTTCGCGCTGATGATGCAAGGCACCGGCGTCGGCGTGTTGTACCTGACCGTCAGCGGTGCCATTCGCGTGCATGAGTTACTGGACCCGACGCTGGGCTTTGCGCTGTTGGTGGTCATCATGCTGTTCTCCGCCATGCTCGCGATTACTCAGAACTCCCTGGCGCTGGCCTGTGCGGCGACACTGGGCGGTTTTGCCGCGCCGATTCTCTCCTCCACGGGCCAGGGCAGTCATGTCACGCTGTTCAGCTATTTCGCTTTGCTCAACGTCGGGATTTTCGCTATCGCCTGGTTCAAGACCTGGCGTCTGCTCAATCTGATCGGTTTTTTTGGCACGTTCGGGATTGGCGTGGCATGGGGGTTGCGCTCCTACACCCCGGATCTGTTCTGGAGCGTCGAGCCGTTCCTGATTCTGTTCTTCCTGATGTATCTGGCCATCGGACTTCTGTTTGCCCGACGCAAACTGCAGGAGCTCAGCGATGCCCCGACAGACACCGGCCGCGAGGCGATGCTGCAATGGTCCCGACGTCAGGGTGACTACGTCGACGGCACGCTGCTGTTGGGTACGCCGCTCGTGGGCTTCGGTTTGCAATACGCACTGACAGCCGATCTCGAATTCGGCTCGGCGTTCAGCGCCCTGGCGTTGGGCCTGCTTTACATGGGAATCGCCCGCCTGCTTTCTGGCCGGGTACCGGGACGTGCCTTGCTGCTGGTTGAAACATGCCTGGCACTCGGCATCGTGTTTGCCACCCTCGCCATTCCGCTGGGACTGGGCGCGAAGTGGACCACCAGCGCCTGGGCCATCGAAGGTGCGGCAATCTTCTGGCTAGGTATGCGTCAGCAACGTCTGCTGGCTCGTGGCTTTGGGGTGCTGCTGCAAATAGCTGCAGGTCTGGCATTCATCGGCGTGATGACCACCTGGTACTTCCCCTCAACAAAAGGGGGGGATTTCTGGACGCCAATGATCATCGCCCTCTCCGGCTTGTTCAGCGCCCTGCAGGTGCACCGCATCAAGACTTTGCGCTACATGAACGAGAAAGCACTTTCCGCGATATTTCTGGTCTGGGGCGGTGCATGGTGGGGAACGTCGTTACTCGTAGCGAACATGCACCTGGCACCTCATACCCTTTTCGCTTCGCTGCTACTGCTGTCAGTCGCGATCAGTGTCGGTCTGTGGACTTTTGGGGCGAGACATTGGCGTTGGCCCGGCCTGGCTGCGCTATGCCTGGGGCTGACACCGGTCAGTTGGCTTGTACTTGTCTTCTCGTTGACCGAGTACACACACCCGTTTGCACACTGGGCGTGGGTGGGATGGACCGCATTGCTGATGGTGCACATGCTCTCGTTGCATCGCCTGGCTGACTTGCTGCCTCGCAGGGCAGTGACTGGCGCCCACATTCTGGGGGCGTTGTTATACATAGTGCTGCTCAGCCTTGAGCTGAGATACGGCTTGGATAACCTTTTCGATTCCAATGCTGATTACAGCACCTGGTTTTCCCTTGCGGGCTCGCTGATCCCCAGCCTTTACCTGATTGCCATGGCCGCGAGCCGTCGCTGGCCATGGCCGGTTGACGCGTATCCAAAGGCTTATCGCGTTTGGGCCGCCGTTCCCTTTGTCCTTTGGTCGCTGGGGTGGTTCTGGATGATGAACTACTACAGCAACGTCAAAGCCGACCCGCTGCCTTACATACCACTGCTCAACCCTCTGGATCTGGGCCTGTTGTTTGCCCTGCTGGGGATCGTGAACTGGATCCGTCATAACCTGCCGCTGATTGGCATTGAGGCTAAACATGCCGAAAGACTGGCGATCATTACAGGCGGTGCTTCGTTGTTCGCCCTGATCACCGGGATGGTGTTTCGCAGTCCCATCGATCCCACGCTCCTGCAAGCGGCACTCTCTATCGTCTGGACGCTGATAGCACTGGCGCTAATGATTAGCGGCCACCTTCGCAGGCAGCGTGAAGTATGGATTACCGGCGCAGTGCTGATCGGGGTCGTGGTTGCCAAGCTGTTCCTGGTAGAGCTGAGCGACCGTGGCGGTATGGCGCGGGTCATCTCCTTCATCGGGGTCGGCATCCTGCTATTGGTGGTGGGCTACTTCGCCCCTCTGCCGCCAAAAAAGACCAACACGCAAAAAGCTGATTCAGTTGCCGGCAAACCGGACCTGTCACTATGAGGAGCACACTCTTGAGTTATAAGCAGCTGTTCCGGCTAGCCCTGTGTGGTGTCGCATTGCTTGGCTCGACACTTGCCAGCGCAGATGACAACCAGGCAGATTTCGCCAGCCAGACCCCCTTGAAACTAAGCGGTAACGGCCCGTGGTATCGCATTGAGCTGCCCATGAATGTGCAGCTCAATTCTCGACAGCAGGATCTGGGTGATCTGCGCATTTTCAATGCCCAAGGACAGGCTCAGGCCTATGCCCTCGACCGTAATCCGCCTCAGGCGAAGCAGTCACAAGCGCCGACGATGGTGAAGTGGTTCCCTCTTTACAACCGGGCGGACGAGCTCGACAGAGCGCCCAGGATCAAGGTCGAGCGCAGCGCCACGGGTACGCTCGTGGAGGTTCAACCTCAGGATGGCGCATCCCCGGATGAGCAGGTCTTGCGAGGCTGGCTGCTGGACACCAGCACCATCAAACAACCTCTGCAAAAACTGATTCTTGACTGGGATAGCGCTCAAGACGGCTTTCAGCGTTTCAGCATCGAATCCAGCGATGATTTGCAGAACTGGAGTCCATGGGGCACGAGCCAGGTAGCTCGTCTGTCATTCGACGACCAAACTGTAGAACAGCGCGAAGTCACCCTGCCCGGTCGCACCGCACGTTATCTGCGCCTGATATGGAGCTCCTCGGCCGAAGCACCAATGCTCACGTCGGCGCAGTTGGTGACGGTGAATACCGACACCCCACCGTTACCGCTTGCCTGGTCGGAACCCTTGACTGGCAGCGTTGAAAAAGCAGGCAGCTATATCTGGCAATTACCGAATGGCCTGCCCGTCGAGCGCCTGCAAGTCGACATCGCTCAGCCTAACAGCGTCGCCCCGGGCCGCTTTTACGGTCGAACGGACAGCAAGGCACCCTGGCAGGCCATCGGCAATGGCCTGCTTTACCGGCTGACGCAAGACGGTAAGGACGTTGTCCAGAATGAAGTAGAGACCAACGGCACAATCGTGCGTCAGGTCAAACTCGAACTCGACGAGCGCGGCGGCGGACTCGGCTCTTCGTCGCCCACCTTGCGTTTCGGGTTACGCGCGCCGCAAGTAGTGTTCCTGGCCCGGGGCGACGGCCCGTTTACCCTGGCTATTGGCAACGCTGCAGCAAAACCCGCCGATCTGCCGATTGCGACGCTGATCCCGGACTTCACCCCTCAGAAAATGAACAGCCTGGGCCGCGCTGACGCCGACAATACGCAGGTCAAACTGATCCCGATGTCACCGGATGACGGATCAGGGATTGACTGGAAACGTGTCGGGCTCTGGTCAGTGCTGGTTCTGGGCGTGATGCTGCTCGGCTGGATGGCATTCAGTACGCTGCGCGCTTCGCCGTCAAAGGCCAGAGCAGGCACTGCTGGCGATGAATCCCCTCCTCTGCTGTTCACAAGAGCGCCATGGGGTGAATGGGAAGCTCTTGAGGGTTATTATCAGGCGCGATTTGAGGGCGCGCGCGTGGGTAGTAACGTCTACCTCAATGTGAATGGCAAACCGGAAGCATCGGTTTTTGTCTGGTCAGAATTGAGCCATGACAATGAAGTTCGTGGCCATATGTGGACACTGGGGGCAGAGCCTGAATTCGGCCAGTTAAGAGTGGGTCATCACACATGCAACACGATATTCCTTGCGCTGGCAAAGGCGGTTAGTGAGACCGAGAACGTTAAGATAGTGTATGACCCTGCGATACAAAATACCGTGTTCGATCGCTGGGGGCCGTAACCCGGTTCCTGGTTCAGTGGATCAGTTAATGCAGTCGCGCTGTTACAACGCCCTAGGCGTTATTCACCGCAGAAAAATAACCGGATAGAGCTTTTATCCTCTGTGAAGAAATTTGAATGAATCCGCTCAAGATCCTGACAGCGTCATTTCGCCTGCTATTCCGTAACGCCGGAAGTATCGCATTGCTGTGCGTTCCACTTCTGGTCGTAGAGATGTTCATAAGAGATATCAGTAGAAGCTTATTGGGTATCGATAACGACTGGGCATGGCAGGCGATAATCGGCACAGTCATCCCGCCGCTCTACACCGGATTGCTGCTGCTCATTCTCGATGCGCGCGGCCGGGACGAGCCACTGGCCAAAGCCGGCTTACTGTCCAAAGTAATACGCCTGTGGCCAGCGCTGGCTGTGCTGTCTGCGCTCGACCAGATACTGATCGTCATTGCCGGTCTGGCGTTCGTTTCGGCTGATACGTGGCTAAAGATCATCCTTGCCACCGTTCAGTTCATCCCTCCCGGGGTATGGGCGGCATTCAAGTGGGCAGTGTTTTTCCTGGCACTGTGGGCAATGATGCGACTGATGTTTAATCAGTGCCTGGTGATATTTCGAGGACTCTCGATAAAAGCATCAATACGCGAAAGTATCATCCTGTCCAGAGGGCTGCTATGGCCGGTAGTGGCTTGCCTTGCGTTACTACTGGCCCCGGTGTTGCTGGCTATTCTTATCGTATTCATTCCGCAGCCCGACTGGGCGGCAGACGTCATGATTGCTCTTCAGCAAGACAGCCCAGCTAGCGTCACGGCCTATTCGATATTCGCGGGTTTTATCCGGCTGTTTACGACCATTGTGGTATTTCGCTTTTTCACAGTGGTCGCCGAACGACCAGTCAATAAGGAGTGATCCGTATGGCGCCTTTGGACATTATAAAATCTTCATTTGGCCTGATACGGCAAAATGCCCTGAGCATCGCCGTGTTATGCCTGCCAGTGCTGTTAGTGGAGATGCTTTTAAGACAGCTCATTAGAAGCCAACTGGGGGACGACACTGCGTGGGCATGGAGCGCGCTGATCAATACAGGCGTTATACCGCTCTACGCGGCATTTGTGATTCTCACTCTGGAAGCCCGCAGCCGCGACGAACAGTTAGGCAAGGCCGAGTTACTGTCCATCGCGCTACGCCGTTGGCCCTATCTGGCGGCGCTTTCAGCGCTCAATGAGTTGCTGTACATACTCGGTGATTTGCCGTTCATGGGGGAGCACGAGTGGAGGCAGCTCATGTTCAATACCTTTGACTACCTGCCTACCCAGTTCTGGCAAACAGTCAGATATTTGCCTTACCCTTTCGCAATCTGGCTGATGATCAGACTGACCCTCTGCCATTGCCTGGTATTGCTGAGGGGTCGTAACTGTGTCGCCGCGATACGTGAGAGTTTTCTCCTGATGAAGGGGGAGTTCTGGCGAGTGGTGGGCTGTATCCTGTGGGTATTCATTCCGTATCTACTGGCCACCTATTTTATTATGCTTCAGTGGCCCGGCCTTTATGTCAGTTTGCTCCATGAAGATATTTTAGCCCCCCAACATGGAGCGGCACCCAGCATGATTATGTTATGGAGCGAGAGCTTTGTTTTGAAAATACTGGTCGTGGTGGTGTCATTCCGCCTGTTTACGCTGATAGCGGGTACACAGACAAGAATGCCTTATCGGTAGGTCCGAGCAACTTCAAGATGTGAGCACTAACGGGACATTCTCCGCTGGCACTCATTTTTCGTCCCCTTACTAACGGACTACAGCTCGATGCGTAAACTTACCGTCTTACCCCTGTTTTTCTTCCCATTGCTTGCGTTACCAGTGTTTGCATCGGCCAGGTGTGTAGACAACATTCGGGGATGGGCCGAGACGCTGCGCCCGGACTTGAAGCTCGACAGCGAGCACGCGGTGTGCAAAATCAATCCGGCCAACTCCAGCCAGGTTCTGGCCGCTCTGCCCTTCGCCGAAAATGTCACCGAGGATGGCCAGGGCGACTATGGCCTCGGTGTAATCGTCGCGAACGCCAGCAATGGCAAGATCATCTCGCAGCACTATCAAGCAGCCGCGATCAGCTCAGACGCCATCTATTTTTCCGGACTGGAACTGGATACTGCCCGTTATCAGTTGGCACCGAAGCTGCGAGCGTTTGGTGTGCGA
Organism: Pseudomonas syringae group sp. J309-1; assembly: GCF_032582135.1. Classification (NCBI taxonomy): domain Bacteria; kingdom Pseudomonadati; phylum Pseudomonadota; class Gammaproteobacteria; order Pseudomonadales; family Pseudomonadaceae; genus Pseudomonas; species Pseudomonas syringae group sp. J309-1. Next base: position 14,692 of record NZ_JAWHNU010000002.1, read on the forward strand.
GTGACCTACGGCGGCTCGTCGCGTCCCAATCCGTTCGAAAGTAAAGTCCTGACCTTGTACGCAGCGCTGCCAGGCGCTCAATTGAAGCCGGTGGTGAGTGGGCTGGAGGTCAAAAGAAGCAACGGTGAATGGGACACTCGTTGTGCTGGCGAATTTACCGAGACGCAGCGCACGATCTCCATCTCGGACAAAAGCAATAAAGGTCTCGCGGCCCTGGAAATCGAGCAGAAAGTCATCGACACCCAGAACCGGCCCAAGGGCGAAGAGTGTGAAAGGATCTCAGCCAAACCGGTGATTACCCGTTTCACGCTGGAATATGACGGCAGCCACTATCCAGTGCCGAAAGAGCTGTCTTCTCTTTGATGAACATCGGCCCCACCCCGAATGGGGCCTTCGCACCCGTTTCGACACGCCATCAGGGCATTTCAGTTCACTCGCCAGTTTCAGCAAACCACTTGAGTTCCCCGGTTCTGTCGATGGTCATGGTCAACATGCAGCCAGCGCCGTTGATCTGGTCCATGGTGCCGCCCGAAAAGTTGTAATACATGAAGCAATTGGCGTCTCGGTATTTGACCCATAACCGTTGCGCATCGCGCAGTTGTGTTTTTTGCTCGTCCGAGAGTGCACCCATCGCGGCTTTGTAGGACTCATTCAGGCGGGCATTCTGTAACGCCAGCTCCTTGTTATTGCAGTCATTCAGATTGGAGGTAATACCTTCAGACTTCTCGACGCACGCATCATATTCCGCAGAGTATTTGTCCTCCGCAGATGCATGCAGGGAGAATACAACGGCGCACAATACAGCCAGGCATCGCATCATGATTTAAATCCGGTTCAATGAGAGGTTTCAGCAATCAAGCTTTTCCCAAAGCCCAAGGCTTTTCAATAGTACAGGTGTAGTATTTCTAATGCGTCGAAAGCCCCTTTATTGTGTCGATCACTATAGAAAGAGGCAGACAGATGAAAAAAAGGATTGGCCTGTGCGTGACAAGCGCCCTTCTCCTTGTCTTGACCCTGCACGCAAATGCCGGAGCCGACGATATTCCGCCCGGCTATTCCGACTTTGGGTTTGCCGAGCGCTGCGACGATGAAAGTGCAAAGTTGACCACGCTCGAGGATATCGCCTGTTCCAGTGACAGCCTGCGAGCCCAGGAAACCAAAATGCTGAATCTGGTCGACGACGTGAGGGCAGAAACCAAAGGGGTCGATGGTGAGACCGGTAAGGCGCTGGACCCCATGGGCGCGCAACAGAAAGAGTGGCGCGATGCCCTGGCCCGCGCGTGCAAGGATGCCGTCTGCCTCTCCGTGGCCTACGCAGCACGCATCGCGGCAATCCACAAAGAATGGTCGGAGGCGCTTTGATGAATACGCTTGCTTATCGGGGAACCCGCAGAGCCGTTCTGCTGGCAATGTCGGTGATCTCGGCCGCCACGTTTTACAGCGCGCCCTCACTCGCCGCAAACACTCAACCACCTGCGCAGGCGAGCACGGCGGCGTGTCCGGCTCAGGATTTCGATGGTTTCCTGAAGCGCTTCGCCAACGACATTGAGGTACAGAAAGCCTTCGTTAGTACGCCTCTGCAGAGCGAGTACATCGATCCTGAGGCTCAACCGGAACCTCGTCCTGTCTCTGAGCGACTGGACAAGTCCCAACTGCAGTTTCCACTGATGCCCAGCGATCAGCAGCAGCACGAGCAAGGTTTGACGCTTGCCAAGCGGCTCAAAGGGACGGATCAGGCAGTGATCAAACTGACCAAAGCCGACACGGGCTATCAACTCTCATTGTTCTTCAAGCGAGAAGCATGCTGGACGCTTTACCGCATTCAGGATGAGTCGCTGTAATCGATATCCTTGGCGGGTCTTTGGGAAATTACCTATACCGCCCTATTCAAGATTGCATCAGTGTAATAGCGCATAGTACATCCGTACTATTGCGCGACTGATGAGATGAAACTTAACCTGACAGTCATAAACAAACGAATTGTTTCCGTTTGATCAGCAGCAAATTGATACAGTCCTGATGGCGTCTTCTATGCAGACATTGACGGCGGAGCTAAATACCGGCCACACGTGATGTCGACATTGAGGAGACGGCCAACCGTATGAACTCAGTTAAACGCATACGACTCACCTTTCAATATACGGTAGGCCCTGATGACCATACCTTATCTCCCACTGCAGGCATGGAACAAGCACTGGAGACTCAGGGGCGAGTCGGTGTACTGCCAGCATTGTGGTTATTCACAACATCTGATTGATCCACACCCGTTCAAACATGCACCACACTGCCCGCACTCTTCATTGCTTTATCAATCCCCTGGGCGTGAGTTAGGTCAGATCATTGAGCAGAAGATAAAGGCAGGGTTGTTCTGAATAACGGCTGTCCTGAAGATCCCGGCGTCTATCGCTGCGACAGAAAAACCGCTTATCCCAGCAGGCGTCCCACAGTAGCCGAGGCCCCACAATAACGTGGAGCAAACATTGGATCTGTAGGAGCGAGGCTTGCCCGCGAAGAACGATAATGTGGTGCTTCTGACCTACCGAGTCGACTGGTTCGCGGGCAAACCACGCTCCAACTGAAAAACTGCTTTCCCTTCATTAGAGTCGCCAAGACGCCGCGCGCTCGCGCACCAAACGTAGACTCTGCAAGAGTCTCCCGTTTCTCAGGGAAAAGTCCTGGGACTTGCTCGTACGCCCGGACTCGCCTCCTGCGGTTTGTCTGTCCAGGTCAGCAGTTTTGAGAGCGTTCCATAGGGCGCAGCAAAACGCTTGCAGGATGCCTCATCGGTCGCGTCAGACAACCTCGCTGACTGGGTTGCACCGATACGCAGCGCTTTCAACCATTCTTTGGCACGGCGCTTGTCCTGATCAGCCAATGCGTACCGGTTATAGTTCAATTGCGCGTGAGCATTGCGAGTTATGGTGTCAGCGTCAGCCTGATCCAGCACCCGACATAACTGACCGATCATGACCAATCGCTCGATCCGTACAGCGTTCGTGGCTTCGCCCTGCCAGTTTTTCCACGAGAGCAATCGCTGAACATCAGCCGGCATTGTTCCGCCTGACGCGACTGCACTCTGGATGTACCTCATTTCCGGATCTGTCGCGTGCCAGGCAAACCACTCACGTTCCGTGGGGGGCAGCCATTTACCCCATTGGGTAAATAACCGGTCATCCTCAGCACTGCCACCACCAACAGGCGAGCACACAAACGTATTCAGTTGCGAAGGACGGCACTTCCAGGTGGCTTCGCTGAGCGCCCGCTCACTTACGACACTGACAACGCGGGCGGTATTCGCGTCTTTGCCGACAAGGCCAACCAATAACCGTGGCGGCTTTGAATGATCAGCCTGGTTGTCTGGTTTATATTCGCAGACAGTCGTGATCGGCGATAACTTGATGTCAGCGGGTGCACAAGGCAGCTCGTCCAGTTCGGTGACGTCGAACCACAGCTCCATGAAGTCGCGCATTTTACGCGATGTCCACGCAAGATCCTCTGAGCGGAAATCCTCCAGTGCTGCCATGGGATCAATGGGCTGCTCTACGGGCGTCAGCGCCATAGCCGGAGCAAGTGCGCTGCTTAGCCATAGAGTCAAGACACACGCTGTTCTGCGCCGTGCAGTGCCGGGGACGCCCGCAAACATAGTTGATCTCCACTGTTATTTGCTTAACGAATTATGGTTCTTCGTGTCCTAATAGCTGCGCTATCCGGCTTGACGCTTGGCTCGACACTCTATGTTTTCAAGCCTTGAACCCACCGCAATCCCCTTTCGCTCAAACTGCCCCTGCATGACCTCCAGCGCATATTTGGCAGGCTGCCCGGACAAGTGATAGTCCGCAGAATCCGGCTCCATGTCCTCCATCTTGAACACCCTTCGATCCTCGCCAATGTAAGCGACGGACAAAGGCACCCATGTATTGCGCATCCAGAATGAGAGTGTTCCCGCTGAGTCGTAGGCAAACAGCATCCCGGGGCCCACATCATCGAGATAAGACAGCCCTTTGGATTGCTGCGGCCAGGTACGCGCGACCGGTACGCCAGCAAGCTTGATGTTTCCGGTGAATGTCAGGTCGCACAGCTCTGTTATTTCGGCTGCCGTAGCCAGTGGTGCGTTCAGCGCACCTGTCAGCAGCAAAGCAGTCGCTGCCCTGAGAGCTGCAGTTTTCAAAGCGGAAGCAATCATCAAATGTCACGGCTTCGGCAGATATATTATCTGGACCGGCGTGTTGGGTTTTGTGTACGACCCCGTGGGATCCACGTTCGGTTTCAAACCCGGGTACCACGCCCTGAACTGTGTGTCCGATAGCCATTCAAGTTGCAACTGTTCGACTGCCAATCCGGGCGGGCCCGCTTTGAATCCTGTGAGGGACTTCACCGCTGAATGGCATTCTTCCCCTACGCCCACTTCGAGAATGCTGACCTCCAGTTGCTCGCCCCACGTAATGGATCCGGTCTCAGGACAGCTTCGAACCTGGGCGTGATATTTGCCATTGGGTGAAGGAAGATCGTAAACGATTTTGTCGGGCCCGCAGGCTGTCAGCAGGACAGACGATGCGAGTAAAAACAGGGTAGTCTTCTTCACGGTGCTACTCCAGATTCAATCAAGCGCAACATTTAATTTTTTTTGTACCTCGGCTGAGTACATTCCGTGAATACCAGATTACATTCTGATTTTTTGGCATTGCGCTTACAGTAGCCCATCGACTTCTCTTGCGCCGTCAAGGGATCGTCAGCGGTGAAAACAGCATTTACGTTCCCGTCTTCTGACTGGACCGCTGCCACGCACTGATCGGAATAGGTCGCGACGAGAAAGCAATCCGTAGCGCCCGCTGATTCGCACCTGCCAAGAACATCCTGTTTGGCGTAGTCCGCGCTTTGCTGTTTAGTGGTCGTCCAGACCTTGTCGAGTTGGTCCGAGGTCATGACCGCGCCCCAGGTACTGACCCACTCTCCGGATTTCGATCCTGAAGTATCGGAGTCAGGCCCACATGCAACGAGCAGCGCGATTGACGACAGTAACACACAGCGTTGCACGTTATTCATTCAGTGTCCTTACAGCGGTAGCAAACGAGATGAAAGAAAAATTGAACAGCACGTCGAATAAATGAATCAGTGAAAAACTGTATGACACATAGAGCTATTTTACAGTGCAGTATTCGCGGGCCTGAGACCTCAACCCTGAACTAACTATTACTCAGCCAGCTTACACACAAGACAATCTTTTTTGAGTTCACCACTTCCAAAAAAAGGGTCCATGAAACCACAGTTCTCCACTTCGTAATCCACTACGATGTCTTGAGGGTCAGCCACGACCTTGACGTAGCAGTGTTCCGTCCACGTATTCTGTTGGTATTGATCTGTAATCTGAAGATACCCTGCGCTCCGGTCATGAGTAGACCCCATGTACTTGTTTTCTGAAAACGTACCCTTATACCGACTCCAGTAATAAGCGGTGTTATCCGGATTTTTACGGTCAGGCTGTACAGCGCTAGGCTCGCCCATCAGAGGCGCAAGTTTTGCGATGGCCTCATTGACATCTTTACCCTGGGCATCTTTTACACTACTGAGCTCCTGACTAGGGATCGAAGTACACCCCACCAATGAAGACAGCAGCGCGGCGACAAGCGCATGTTTTGTGGCTGCGCTTTTTAAAACTCTGAAAGCGGCTGGCTGGGCGGAAAGCTCTACCATCGGCTCAGACCTTTCATTCATCATGCTTGTCATACACCGTCTCGTTCAAAATTACTGGAATGGGTGGAATCGTGAAAAAATCATATTCGACGCTCTGAAGTTTTTCGATAGTACAGGTGTACTATCCGCTTACTCGTCGTGGCCAACGCCCAGTAATCAGAGCGGGATAGTTTGTGTTGCCATTGCCAGTAAGTTAACGGGTACTACTCCAGCAAAAGACGCCGGGCAAGCCCTTCGATATACGCTTCATCCTGACCATTGGGATGCGCCTCGAACGCCAGGTGCAGATACTCGTGGGTCAGGTCGAGACGGTCTTGAAGCGACAGCACGCCGCGTACGTAGATCCGGTTGCGTTCGCGGTCGACATGGGGATTACCGAAGGCCACACGGCATACGGCAAACGTACTGACTTCGTTGTAACCCACCTCCCCTTCGAGCCGTTGACGCCAGACCCGGCGCTGTTTTTGCAGCCACTCCTGAGCGTCGGGCAATGCTGTGCAGGACGCGACCGGATTGTCCCAGCGACTGAGGCTTGCGCGTGGATAGGCGTGGGACAGGATGGCGTCGTAACGCTGGCCCGCGTTGGCTTGTTCTACCGCTTGCTCCCAGGACAATTTGTCGGCATCCGGTTGCGTCAAGTGATAGGTGACATTAGTGCCCACGAGGATCAGGTCGCTGGTCAACGCGGCTATACCGCGTGATTCGGCATTCGCCGGGCGCGGCGCTACGCGCTGTCGGTTGCTGCTGTCATCGATAGTCAGACATTCACCCGTGCGGCCGGCGTTTTGCAGGAGGTAAGTGCGAATCGCGACGGCCAGCGCCTTGGCGGCCTCGGCGGGCTCTGCCCTGGCTTCGCGTTGCAGCACACGCGCCACATATTCTTCGCGGTCCAGCCGGGCGACGAGTTTGTCCTTCACCAGAAAGAGTTCGCCGTCGCTGTGGATGTCCAGTTGGTTGCCATTCAAAAACTCGACGCGATAGTCGCCCAGCAAGGGGCCTGACTCAACGGCGCGGCCCGCCTTGAGCACGTACCCGATCGGGTAACGTGAAAACAGGTCGACCTCCACGCAACGTCCCGGATCGGCTGGCCAGCCTGCGGGCAGGACCGACGCCAGGGCCTCGCTGTAATTGCGCAAGACCGTCTGGCTGGTGCCGCGCCCCTGCGCCCAGATGGGCGTGCCATCCACGGTCCAGCCGGCAAAGCCGCCCTCCCGTTGCGCAGCGGCGTCATCGGCAAACCAGCTCCAGGTTTTGATCCGCAGAAGGCCAGCCAACGTGCCAACGACATTGCTGTCCGCCGCACCCAGCACCACATCAAGCAGCACCCGTCGCGCCTGATCCTGTGCCGGAAGCGTGCCAAGAGTTTCCAGCAATTGCGCCACGGGAACCTGGGTCTGCGGCTGCAGTGTGGAAGTGCTGAGCAGCCATGGCGGTGCTTTGCGCGCTTGCCAATAAGCTCGCCAGTCCGACTCGGAGATGCCGAGACGCTGAGGCTCAAAATACAAGCCACAGGATTTCACCAATGCCTGATCGCGACCGATGCTGCCACCGGCCGTGCAGCAATAAACTTCTTCCTTGGACTGCCCTCGGCACTCATAGGCGGGCTCGGTGGCGCCGGTGTCTACCAACCAGGCGTAGACAAACAACTTCCACAGACTGCCCAGCGGGGCCTGTAAATCATCGGGCAACGGTGCTCGCGAAACCAGCCCGGTGCGGTTTAGGGACAACAGCTCTCCCTTCAACGCGACCTGAATCGGGTCCTCCTGCGCCGAGGCCAGCGCAGGGAGTAGAAACAGCACCAGCCAGAGCCAGCGTGAACGCACGTCAATTGACCTTGATCTGGCCGTATGCTGGTTTCTGCTCAAGGGCCTGATGCTGCGGTGCGTAGACCTGGGTGAAGCGCACTGGCGGCAGATTGAACTGGCCTTTTTGCGAGAAACGCACCAGATGCCGCATGCGCAACTCACCGCTCAAGGCATCCACCGGAATCGCGTAGCCCAGCTGGCCCGGCTCGAAACGCGCTTTCTCAAGCGCCGCCGCTTCCGTGCCCGCCTTGCCCTGGAGTTTGATACCCCAGGTCGTTTGCTCGATATCAGCGCCGGGCGGCAATGGCACTTCGATCATGCCGTAGCGCAGTGGCTTGGCAGCCTTACTGGTGATGATGACTTCATCCAGATAGAGGCTGTCACTGGACAGCGGTTTGCCGTCGACGGCTTCGAGGCTGAAAGTGAACGCTTCAGTGCCCGGCACAAGACGAGAAAGTCGGCGAGTGACGGTCACAGGCATTGGCTCCACCGCAGGCTGTCGGGTCTGGTAGCTGAGCAATGCACGCAGAGGGCGTTCCTGGGCTCCGGCCAATGACAACGATGAAGGGACGGGAGTGGCACCTTCCCATGTCCAGTACATTTCACCGCTGGCACCGTAGCGCTTCTTCCAGCCTTCGCCTGGCGCCAGCGCGATAGTCGGCGACGCCTGCTCGATGCTGCGCTGCAACCAGCTCAACGCCAGAGCACGCTCAAGGGTTGATTGCTGAGGCAGCAAACGCTGCAACAACGCACGCGCACGCTCTTGATCAAAAGCTTTGAGCGACAGGTTCAAGGCTTCGGCGAATGGCTCGGAACTGACATCTAGACGCTGCTGGGCACCCGGCAACTGGCGACTGAACGCCTCTGGCATGATCACCTTGTTCTGCCTGGCCAGCGAAGCCGTCATGACCCGCGCGGCTGCGAGGCCCAAAGCAGAATCCGGAGCATTCATGACGATGCTGCCCTCATCCATGTCCATCACATTGGCCTGAGCACCCTCGCCGGCTTTAGCCAGGTCATCCATCAAGCCACTGAGCAGCGTATTGACCGGCAATTGCATTTGTCTGGCAAACGAGAGGATCAGCGCGCGTTGCAACAGCGGCGTTTTACCGGCCTGCTTCGCATAGACATTCAGCACGCGTTGCCAGTGCTCGGGCGGCAGCGACAATTCCAGCGCCTTGCTCGCGTGCCAGTCGGCATAGTAAGCGTAAGCCGTGAGGAACGCGTCCGGCTCACCGCCGTAGCCCCACCAGTTAAAGCTTGCCGACGGCCCCGCCAGATGCACCAGACGTAAACGGCTGTTTTGCATGATCAAGCGCAAGCGGTCTCTGATTTGCGGATCAGATGACAGTACTGGATACGCCATGCCCAGTGGCAGCAAACGGCTGGCTATCTGCTCGACACCGCCATAGGGGTAGCTCAGCAGATCATCCAGTGCCGAGCGGAACAACGCTTGTGAGCTGTCATCCAGACGCAGTCGAATGGCGGTGGCATCGGCTGGCAAGGTCAGCGGTGTATCGCCACTGACCGCGTCCAGACTCTGGCTCTGCGTGACCTGCCAGCCCTCACCAGTGGCGGTCAGGCTTACGGCCAGCGCATCAGCAGTTTTACCGTCCTGCACCAACTCGGCCTTCCACTCGCCGCTTGCGAGGGAGAATGCAGGCAATGCGATGTAGTTGATGCCTTTGTTCAAGGTCACCGGTATGCGCTGCTCGGCTCCCGCGTAGTGGGTCACGAGTTCTGACTTGACCGGCTGGTCGGCCTGGCTGAACGCGAACACGCCGAGATCCGGTTTATCTCCGGCGCGGAATCGGGTTGGCCCGCTCCATTTCAGGTACAACGGTTTTTCCGAGCGCACGAATTGCTTTTTCTGACCGACCTGCCCTGTTTGATCGATGGCCCTGGCAGTGATGCGCCAGCGAGTCAGCGAGTCCGGCATTTTGAAAGTGAAGCGCACTTTGCCGTTTGCATCGGTCACCAGTTCAGGCTCCCACGCAGCGGTGTCAACGTCCTCACGGCGTGGCCGCTCCAGCACTTTTACGCTGCGATCGCTGCGATTGGCCTTGCCGGGCGCGGTCGGGCTGCCGGGCAACGCGACGTCGTAGCTGATGAAGGACAAGCTGGCACTGGTGCGCACATTGTTGCGGCGCGGGTGGTGGAAGAACTGGTCGATGGCAGGCGCAATTTCCGGCTGCAGCGCATAGATCATCTCGTCGACCACGCTGACCGTCAGATGCGCGGGAATCGGCTTGCCTGCGAACTGGGTCGTCAGGTCCACGGACACAGTGTCGCCCGGCCGATAAGCGTCTTTGTCGGTGGCGATGACTACGTCGATCTGCGGTGCAACGACCTTGATCCCGGCGTTCTGGAAGCTGTACTGCCCGCCTTTGGTGTACAGCACCGAAAAGGTCAGGTTCGGGGCGAAGTTGTCCTTCACGGCAATTCGCGCCCGGTACTGGGTATCGTTGAGCTTTTCCAGCTTCAACCAGTCGCCGCCCTTGGACAGCAACGCCGTGGCTTCAACCTTGTCGCGTTCCAGAGACAGCAACGCATCGCTGACGGGCTCAGGGAAGGTGATCAGCGCAGTAGCTTCGTCGCCGACGGTGTACTCGGGCTTGTCGAAAATGACTTCAACAGTACCCGCTACCGCCTTCACGCCGTCACCGCTTACCGAATGGCCGGTGGCCCCCAGCAAACGACCGCTTTCATCCATCAACGTCAGGTTGTAAGTGCCTGGTTGCTGAAAGGTAACGCTGAAACCTTCATTCCCCGCGACGAGTTTGTCACCGCCACTGGTCTGGTCCTCCAGTCGCACCCATTTATAGCTGGCGGGTGTGACGGACCGGGTTTGCTCGCTGCCACCTTCGTTCGAATAGCCGAAGACAACCTTTTCACCCACAGCACTGAACCGTTGCGGGGTGGTAATCCGGTAGCTGGCGGCGCCCCGGTCAATCAGGATTTCTTTCGTGGTCCGGACACGATACGCCGCACCGTCACTGGCAAACACGGTGAGCATGTAGCGGCTAGGGCTGAACGCCGGCGGCAGGTCCAGCGTCGCGTTACCCTTCGCGTCAGTGGTGAGTTCGGCGCTCTTCAATTCCACCGGAAACTGCCCAAGGTATTGCAGCTCATTATCGACAGTCGAAAGCTGCTGGGCGCGCAAGCTCATGGTCAACTTTGCATTTGCCACCGGCTTGCCATCCGGATAGAGCAAGGTCAGGTTGCCTTTCACCGGCTCGTTGATGCTGTAGTCTTGTTTGGCGAGGTTCAGGGCTATCTCAAAGTGCGGCTTGATGTACTCCGCTACGCGAAACGCGCTGCTGTAGGCCTGATCCTTGTACCTGAAACGCACTTCGTAACCACCGGCAACGGCATTGTCCGGAAGCTGAAAACGGCCTTGGGTGCCCGCCTTCGAATCAAGCTTCAGGGCCAGCGACTGCAGCGCAGTACCGGTGGCATCGAGGATGGTCACGTCAACATCGGCAGCGGCTGGCGCCACGGAATCGCGAGCATTCTTGAACTCCCGCCCGACGATCTTCAACGAGACCCAGTCTCCGGGCCGGTATAACGGCCGGTCGGTGAACGCGAAGAGTTTGGTGTCGTAGATCTCGCTGTCGTAATAGAAATTCTCTGCAACGAAAACACCGCCCTCCTGGTCTTCACCGATCACGAATGAGCGTTCGGGGCTGACGTGTTTCAGTCTGAGCAAACCCTGGGCATCAGTCGCCCCACTGCTCATCACGCCAAGGCCGTCGGTCCAGAGCACATTGACCTTCTCGGCCGGGCTGCCTTCGTTTTTGCGGGCAGCCCACACCAGAAGCTCATCACCGGCAACTTTGCTCACCGCAACGGTATTGGAGACGAACACCATGGTCGTGGCGCGGTACTTGCCGATCAGCGCCTCCACGAGATACAGCCCGGGCTTTAACTTGCCTAGCGGGATGTAGACGTTACCGGGCACGACTTTGATGAACTTGCTGGACGAGCCGTTCAGGTCAACACCAACCGGTGGCTGGATCGGTTTTGCTTCCCAGATCGGGTAACGGAACTGACTCACCACTGGCAAGCCGGGGATCAGTGCGAACTGCGCTTGGGCCTCGTAGGGTGTAGGCGCAGCCATGGCGTTACCCATCTTCAGCTCAGGCACTTCCTCGGTGACCTGCTTGCGGGACTCATAGGAAAACGCACGCTGCATGACGCGTCGGGACTGGCGATACCAGCTGTCCCAGAGATACGCGAGGGTGTTGGAAAGCCCTTCGCCCCTGAACTGTCCGTCACTGACCACGCGGTGCAGGTTTTTCTGGCGCTTGAGGAAGTCCATGGGTTTGTCGATGCGATACACGCGGATATCCGCGCCGCCGTAAGGCTGCATGCGGAACCGGCGATAGTCACGGCCCGGAGCTTCCAGGCGTACTTTGGCCTGCTCATCGCTGGAAAAACTGCTGTCCGCCAGTAGAAAAAAGCTTTCTCCCGGTACTGCGCTGTAGCCGCTTGGCTCGACGCTGTCGTCGGCGTTGACGCTGGTCATAGGCAGCAACAGTGCCAGCGACAATGTAATCAGAGAGCAAATACGCGGCATGCGGGCACCGATCATTGGGAGAGAAAGTTGAGTCGATAGACGCCGATGAAATTCGGGTTGGCAGCGTCGGGTATCCATCGGGTGTCCTTCCATGTCATGAGTTGCTGCAGGCTTGCCGAGCGCATGCCGTTGTCAGTGGGTGTCGTGGTGCCAGTGTGATAGGCGATGTAGCGGCCCATCCAGATCATCAGGTGCTGGTCATCGCCCTGATCGAAAAACATCAGATCACCGGGTCGGGCCTGAGCCATGTCGCGCCCGACCAGGTGACTGTTGAACTGAATCAGTTTGATCGCATTCACGTAGGGGCCGGTTTGTCCGTCGCCTTGCTGCCATTGCTGGGCGAGCCCTCGCTGAGCGTCGCTCAGTTGCATCTCCGGCGGCAGGTAACGATTGGACAAGCCATTGCTGCGCAGCCATTTTTCATCGTGAACCTTCAGTGCTTCATTGCTGGCAAAGCGCACCAGGCCCGCGCAATCCTGCTGATACCAGCGTGGGCTAGGCCCTTGGGCCAGTTGCTCTTGAGCAATACGTACGAACCAGGCACGAAATACCTGAGACTGCTGCGCGTCGAGCGCTGGAATCTGACTGGCAAATGCAGGGCTGCCGAGCAAGATCGCCAGCAGAGCAAGGCCTCGACCCAGAGCAATCACAGCGGCTTCCACTCCAATGGCAACCACTGCCATTGACCATCGGGTTCAGTACCTTGCGGCAGTGTCAGCGCGTACTTGCCGTACCCACCGAGTTTCTGCAATTTCGGGATCAGATGCGTCTGCGCGGCGTTGTAAAAAACCGGTTCCATGTCCTTGGGCAGACTGCCCAGGGTTTCTTGCTGCAGAAGTTGCGCGATTGCACCCGGGTTGAAATACATCGGGACCAGTTGATCGCCGGGCAGCACGTCGGCCAGCGGCGGGAAACGTTTGTCGAGGGTGCCCACGGCTTTGTCCAGGAGTTGGTCGTCCAGGGAGAACAGCAGCGTCGAACCGTGCCGCGCCAGACTGACCTTCATGAACGCATTGCCGCTGACCGCGTCAGGGTTTTCCGCCTCTCTGGCCAGATACGGACCAAAACGGGTGCTGACTTGTCGCTGCCACTGATGAGTTTCGCCCTGCTGCTTCTCCACTACCGGGAACACATGCCCCTCGGCATTCGCCTCGTAGGAGCCGACCATGGAACCGAACAGTTTGCCCAAATCACCGTCCAGTCTGGCGCTGTTCTTGTCGGTCAGATGGGCAACCAGCAACGGCGTGTACAAGCGCGAATCGGCATACCAGCAAAGACCCGCTGCATCAGAGATGTGCGCAGTCAGTGCCTGCGCAACCGGCTCTTCTGCTCCAAGTTTTACCAGCAATGGTTTTTGTTGCGCGGCCGCAAGGGGCAAAGCCACACATGCGCTGGCACCGATGGGCATCGCCTGCCAGATCGGCTTGAAATCAAAGCCTGGCTGATGTTCGGTTTCGTTCATCGCCAGAAAGCTGTGCCAGCCCTTCTCGTCCATTTCGAAACGCAGGCCAGCGAAGTTCGGAATGAAGCGCTGATACCCCATGGCAAGAACACTGGCGTTGACCGACAGCCGTTGCTTGACCTGCGGCGCGCGTGGCTGCAGCCCAAATGCTTCGGTGAACAATTTTTCGCCACTGAGTAATGCGGCCAGGGCTTCGGGCGAAATGCTGCCCGACTCCGGGGCGGACTTTCCGAGTTCCTGGCCCAAAGGCTGACTCAGGGTGGAGGGTTCCCTTTCATAGGTGGACGAATCACGCCCCGCGATTTTGTTCGGATTTGACACCACCACCAGCTTGTCGCCATAGGAGGCGAACGCCAGCGACTTGCTGGCGTTGTAATTCAAAAGATAGAGCGGCACCTCATCGGAACCGATCTTCACCACACCGATTTCACTCAGCTGCGGGTCGTAGAGCACTTTGAGCAACTGTTCCAGCATCTTGGCCATGCCACCTCGATCCATGACCATAAGGAAGTCTTTGAGTCGCCCGTCCTTGCCGCGCCACAGTGCGATGTCCGCAGGTTGATCGAGGAGTTGCTCAATGAGGGTGTCCTGCAATGTCAGGTCATATTCGTAGATGATTCTGCGCAGGCTACCGATCAATCCAAGGCGATCAGTATGGGTTTCGTAATAGAAAACGAAATCTTCGGTGAGTGTGTCTTTCAGGAACGGCACCGCCAGCAAATCCTTGGGCAACTGGCTCAAGGAAGTGGTTTCCAGCAAACCATCCGGACGGCTCAAGTGCAGTTTGTCACTGGCAATTTCGACCATCGGCCCCTTGGGTTTGAGCATCAGCCAACCCATTGCACCGGCAACACCGGCGACCACACACAGTCCGCCCAACAGCAATGGCCAGCGTCGGACAGGTTTTACGACGGGCGTGCCGGTTGGCTCGGAAGTCGCTGAAGTCGAGTTATCGCTCATGTTCACAAAACCCAATTCATCCGTGGGAGGGGATGATCAATAGTTGAATGTCTTGACCAAGAGCAGGTCACCGATGCCACGCAAAGGCACGATGAATGTCTCGCGTTTTTCATTGACAGTGTTTTCGTTGAGCACCAGGTTTATCTGCGAAGTAATCACTTCTTTTTCGTTACTGGTTTCATCGAAGTTATAACCGCCGCCACTGCTGTAGTTGCCCCAATAATTCACGTAAATCAGGTAGGTGCCCTGCAAAGGCGCAGTCATGGTGAACATCTCCGGGCCAGGTCCATCCACGCTGTCGGTATCCAGACCGCCGCCGTTGGTCAGCACTGGATGGGCGAAGAACGCGTGCTGGCCGTCGGGCGTAACGATGTGCAAGTCGAGCTCGGCATTTGGATCATCCCAGCCCAGCACGACACGAATGCGTGCTGGCGTGCGCTGGTTGTTGGCTTCATAAAACTGCACGCGCTTGAGGGATTTGCCTTCGGCGCTGCGCACCTCGACACTGTTGGAGCCCGCACCAAAGGCGTATGGCCGGGCAAAGCGCCCCTGCTCATCCGTATAAAGGTTCAAAGGGTTGCCGTTGACCGAGAGGACATTGGGGCCGCGTTGTTTGCCAAGGGCTTTGATCTGGCCCTCGATCATGGTGCGACTGCGCTGTGCGCCGCGGTCGATGGGAGGTGTGGGATACGCGACTCGCGGTGCTTCACTTCGGTCAAGAAGGCCGTTGTAACGCCAGCCACCCACGGGTTCCGTGAGTGCAGAAGAGGACTCGGCGCAAGCCGTAGTCACCGAGGCAAACGTTAACACCAGCGCCATCACGCAACGCACCGGCGCGCTTCCATACAGCTTGTCACTGGTCCCGCGCATGAAAGCACCCTGTTTTTTATGCGAATTAAACGCTAAGTCCATACCGCGCAACGTCAGCTCTCCTGAGCAATGGGGCACGGGAATGCCGAATAAATCTTATTAGTGCTCACACCCACATGGGTATAAAGCGCAGGAGCAATTGCAGCCATTATTCTTGGAGGCCAGCCCGGCTTTCAATAGCACACATGTACTATGTTTTATCGGTCTGAGTCACTTCACGATAGGCCCATGCACCCGACTCTATAGCAATAACCATTAAAACTATCAGTGAAGCGACTTTCATTACCTGACCCACGTTATCGCGCTGTCGATTGCGTCATTCCCCAGATAAACATCCCGGGCCATTCAGAATGCGACGTTTCAGACTTTTTACACTGCTCGCACTGCTTGCCTCAACTGCCTCGTCAGGACAGACAGCTTGCCCAGGCGGCGTAGCACCAGGCAGCCCGCAATGCGGACCTGATTCGAGCACATCGAGAGGCGACTCTTCACCGCCTCAGCCAACGGGAAAATGGATCAAAACCTGGGGGGCTCTTTCCGCAAACAGTTCGGGAGACATTGGACTGGCCTCAGGCAAGTTATCCAAATCCGACGCTGCCGCAGAGGCGGTCGCTCGGTGCGAAGCGTTTGGTGCAGGCAAGTGTGTGGCGAAGCATTATTTCTATAATCAATGCATCTCGGTGGCCCGAGCCGAATCAGGGCAATCAGCAACCGTGACAGGACCGAGGGAGAAAGCCGCAGATCTCGCAGTCAAGGAATGTGAAAGCAGCACAAACTCCACCTGCGCTGTTCTGTTAACAGAGTGCTCGCCCCCTGTTTTCGAGAAATTCTAAGTGGCAGCAACCTGGGCTGAATGCGCCCAATAGATACCAGCTCGAGGTTTGTTAAATGCTCCGTTCTTTCTCGTGTGTATTTCTGTTTGGCTCGATTATCTCCACCACCGCCATGGGCCAAACGCGATGCCCAATCGGAGTCCAGGCGGGAAACATCCAATGCATACCGGATGATCCTCAGGCAGAAGTGAACGCCGCTCCCAGGCCAACAGGTGAATGGATTAAAACCTGGGGGGCGATCGCTAGTTCGGAAAGCGGTGATATCGGCAGCAGTACCGGGAAATTTTCAAAAAACGACGCCGAAGCTGAAGCAATAAAAATCTGTGCGGACTTTGGGAATTCGGACTGCAAGGTCAACATGACTTATAAGAATCAATGTGTGGCTGTCGTACAGGCAGCCAAAGGTCGTACAGGCGGGAAGATCATCACCGCTGAAACCGCGGACATTGCGAAACGAACTGCATTGCAAGAATGCCAAGAGGACTCCGGGGCGCAATGTTTCGTCAGGGGCACGGATTGCACCGAACCGTACTTCAGGAAGTACTGAGGCGTCATTCATTCAGTGCGAGCAGTTGAGACCTGTGTCAGCTACCGAAATACCAGCTCTTGGACATCCGAGTGCACCCTGAACCCACCGCTTTCGCTTCTCTAATGATATTTCGAGTGTCGACCTGGAGATTGACCGTGCAGTAGTGATTCACGCGTTTATAGTCGTAGGTGTGCACAATGACGGGCCGACCTGAGTCAACATCCTGGTACGACCCTGTTTGCTCCGGCACATCTTCGTAATAAGCCAGCGCTTCCCATTGGTATAACCCCCCGACACTGCCCGGAATGGAATCGGCAATGATGCTGGGTACGGGAGTTGGCTCATACACGGGATTGCCCATGGTTGAAAACAGAAACCCTTTAGCTTCATTGACATCCTTGCCTATGAGCTGTTTGATCATTTCGCGCTCGGGATTAAGGCTAACGCAACCTGAAACAGCTAAAAACATCAAAGCCGCCACTGTCATCTTGAACATTATTTCAATCCTGTCCTTGCAAGATGCACAACATGCTCATTCAACCAGCACGTTATTCACTAGCAGTCCAATACTGCAATTAAGGGCCCGCGCACTTGAGTGCTGCGGCCTGATTATTCCTCCAGAAATAGTGGGGCACTTGGTCAGCGCTTATCAATAGCACATGTGTACTATTGTCCCGGCGACTGACTGGGCGTTAACGTCAAAACTGAATAATGAACCGTCGCTGTAGATGCGCCGCTTACCTCACCTTTCTTCGAACAGGCTATGTAATGAGTCGTACCCGACTGTGTTGGTTACTTGCATTTCTAGCGTCTCAATCCGCTTTTGGTCAGACGGCGTGCCCTGCCGGGGTCGCGCCGGGCAGCCCGCAATGCGGGGCTGACTCAGGTACTTCAAGAGGTGAGCCGCCTGCCCCTCGCTACACAGGTGAATGGATTAAAACCTGGGGGGCTATTGCGTCAGCTGATAACTCCAACGAAGCATGGGCGTCTACCGGGATGCTTTCCAAAGAGCTGGCCGAGGAAGACGCAGTGGACCAATGCCAGGAGGCAGGTTTCAAAGGTTGTGTCGCCCACTTTACCTACAGGAATCAGTGCGTCGCAGTCGCAACATCAAATTCAAAGCCACCCATCAGCTCAACAAACTCTGGCCCCGATCTATCCGAGACCAAAGAAGACTCTATTGAGTCGTGTTCAAGCAGAGGCGGTATCGGTTGCCACGTTATTTACACCGATTGCACTGAACCTGTGTTCAGGAAGTTCTGACAGTGCCCATTAGATGGCCTAACCGTCCAGACAATAGCTCTCCTGAGTTATGTGGCAGATCAACGTAGTTGTGCAAAATTCTTGGCCGGACTCCCTTGCCGAGCATGAGGCTCAGCATAAACATAATCATTATTAAACAGGTGCGACATCATGATCTCCAATAAGACACTCATCCAGGCACTCGGCACCGTTACCGCAGTGTTATTACTGCAAGGTTGCGGAATGATCGCGTCGAAAACGGTCAGCGATAGCGGTCTGCAGGAAAAGGCAGCCGTCACACTTAATACCACGCCTGAGAAAGTGCGGATTTTTGACAAGCGCGGCGAGCTCGACTCTGTGAAGTTCAAAGCACAGACAAACAAGGGTGTTTACAACTGCTACTACACTACCCTCGTCGGCCTTGATTCGGACACGCTGTGTTCCGGTCCTGTCGAGGGTTCTGCAAAGCAGACCGGCAATCAAACTCCGGCACCCGCCGCCGCACCAGCAAACTGTAATGCATTGTTGAAAGCTGCCGGACGTTGCTGAAATGAGTACGCTATCGACTCACGCCCTCCTGCTGTTTAGCGCCAGTATATGTGGCGTAGCGCTAAGCGGCTGCGTACCGGCGACATCGTCGCCCTACGCTGCTTACTCGCCATACGGCACTACTCAGGCAGTTCCAGCGCAGCCTGCCTCCCGATTTGCCCAAAATAGCGCAACAGATGAAATGCTTGCGCAGTTCAAAAGTGCAGGCAAAGCGATCGTTGTTGTTCCCAGCCCAAGCCTGGATAGCCTGCACACTGATTTTCAGAACAATGACTCCATCGCCAACTTCCTGAGGATGCGCTCGGGCACCACCGAGTGGACGAATACTTCGCGTGCTTCTTCAATGTTCAAGGTGGGGTACGACACCAAAAACCGCGGCGACGAGGACGACCCGAAACACGCTTACTTCCAGGTGGTTTTCGGGCGGACGATGTACATGATTTATCTGGTCGATCCTGGTCATTACTCAATCAGCGGCGTGAGCTACAACTTGCCACGAACGCGTGGTTTCGAAACCCCTGGTGGACGCAATATCAGTCCATCGCCGCTAGGCCATGCGATGCTCAAATCCTTTACCATCGACGAGTTCGAGCGCGGTCAGAAATGGGAGGACGCAAGCTACCGCAATCAGACAGTTCAGGAGGATTACTGCACCTCAAGGCGCGTTGTTAACAATGAATGCACCAGTTGGGGGAAATCATCCTACGACGTCAAACAACAAACCTCCGCCGCTGGCTGGGTGTCCAGCACGGAGCAGCGGACCCTCGAAGCCCGTGCGGTAAAGGTCGAACTGGACAAGGAATTTGCCGCCTTTGATATCGCCGCTGGCGAAGTCATTCTGATTGATGGCTTCTTCGCAGAACCACCCGCAGCAACGTTCAAAGAGAAAAGCTGCAAGCAGACGGATCAGGAGCAGATGCGTTGCGAGCTCAAACAAGTCGCCCTTGTGCAAATGCTTGGGGAACTCGAAGAAGTCAGGAAAGCCGACAACCCTGCGGACTGGGGCATGCCTAAACTGGCGGAAACCCTGAAAGGGCTTACCTACCGCCCAATCCAGATCAAGGCCCGCGAAGTCCAGGGCGATTCGGCGTGGGGCCCGACGTACGCTTTGAAAGCTGAGTAGGTATAAGACGTTAAACGCCGTCACAGGCACACCAGCCGTGACGGCGTTGGTTCAAGCGTGAAGTATCAAAGACCGGGGTCCTTAGATGAAAAAGATCGCGCCTTTCGCCTGCTTGCCATTGTTGATATTCGGGATGTATGCAGAAGCACAGACACGCTGCCCGATGGGCGCTCAGGCGGGCAGCATGCAATGCCTGCCGGACGACCCTCAGTACAACCAGAGTGCTCCTCCCCGGCCTACAGGTGAATGGATCAAAACCTGGGGCGCTATTGCGGGATCAGATGCGACGGGCGAGTCGGGCGGTGCAGTCGGCAAGTTTTCTGAACGCGAGGCGCGAGAGTCGGCGATGCGTCTATGCGCCCAAGGCGAAGCCAAAGATTGCGAAGTGGATTTTGTATTCTTCAATCAGTGTGCTGCCATGATTTCGTCAAAAACAATCAGCTATATCCAGGGGGCGGAAAGCGAGGAGATTGCAATTGATCTGGCAACGAATGACTGCCAAGTAAATGGGGGCGCGCCATGCAGCGTTATTTATTCAGCGTGCACTGATCCGGTTTTCAAAAAATATTAGTCTGCAGCCGGGCTAGCTGTTCTATGCTCAGAGATCGTTGTACTCGAACCTTAAGTGCCCGGCATTGCCGAATCCGTCCCCGCGCCACTGCTTCCTAAGCAACAGATTCCCTTCGCTTCTCCCTCGTCAGGGAAACCGCACACAAACTTTCGCCTGAAAAGTTCCCTTGTCAGTGCAACTTTGCGACGAAACCACACTCTGACTGCGTATCACTTTTGATACAGACCGCGTCCTCGTATGTATGATGCTCCCTCGAATTACGGAGACAGACGAATGTCGTGCAGAATTATCGTGGCTGACGACCACCCGCTGTTTCGTGAAGGTATGTTTCGGACCATCGAGCGACTGCTACCCGGGTCGGTCATTGAGCAGGCCAGCAATCTCGATGAGGTGCTGGCATTGGCCCGGTCCGGCACTGAAGTTGATACGTTGTTTCTGGATCTGCATTTTCCCGGTTTGAGTTCGATGCAGGCCATTGCCGAACTGCGCGCGGAATTCAAACGCACGTCCATCATTGTGGTGTCCATGGTCGATGATCTGGAGACCATCTCCCTCGTCATGTCACATGGCGCGGACGGTTTTATCGGAAAGAACATCGATCCCCAGGAAATTGCAGAATCCATCCTCGCTATCCGCGAAGGTGAGATTGTCGTCAAATACAAACCAGGCGGTTCGATCCTTAACGATGCTGACGTGAAGATACTCAGCCACCTGACGGCTCGCCAGAAACAGGTACTGAGTCTGGTAGCCTCTGGAAAAACCAATAAGGAAATCGCCAAGGAACTGGGTGTTTCCCCTTTTACTGTGCGCATCCATGTATCCAGTCTGCTCAAGGTATTGGGCGTGCCAACACGCTCAGCCGCTGCCGCGCAGTTTTCCAGCCTGGTCATCAAGTAATGCAGGGCTGACTCCACGTCGGCCTCAACGTTTCAGACGACCAGTGCCCCGCCCTGTTTATGCATGGGCAACCAAAAACATACGGACCGCTTCAGGGAAGACAAAAGAGTCCGGTGTTATAACCGCATTATGTGATCCAGCCTGGCAATCTTTCGGCCAATTCCAGGATAAGGCGCTGCGATGTCAATGATATCGATACTCACCAAATGCAAAGACCTGGAGATGATTCAGGCTCTATTGCGCATGGCAGTGATTGCCACCTCCTCGTTATACACGCTCATCGCCTATGCAATGGACGATATGACGGCTACGCGGATGTGGGTGATTCTGGCTTATTGCCTGGCCTTCGGTATCGTCAACACGGGGTTGATCATACGCATCGCGCAGAAACCCGGCGCTTCAACTCCGCGGAGGATGTTTGCCCTGGTGGTCGACAATATGGCCGGGATTGTCACCATTACCGTCGGGGGCGAAGCGATGCTGCCCGTCTATTCGGTAATGTTGAGCATGACGGTGGGCTACGGCATGCGCTACGGGCGCACGTATCTGTTGCTGGCCACCGGATTTGCCCTCGCCTCCCTGGCGCTGATCATCCAGTTCACACCTTTCCTGCAGCAACACCCTGCCGTTGCGGTGATGATGATCCTGACGATGCTGGTGCTGCCGCTATTCGTTTATTTCCTGCTCTCGCGTCTGCATATCGCGCTTGAGGAAACCCAGGCCGCGAATGAGGCCAAGTCACGGTTCCTGGCACAAGCCAGTCATGACCTGCGTCAACCGATTCACTCCATCAGTTTGTTCACCGCCTGCCTGCGCGACGGGCAACTGGGCAATGATGAGCGGCGGCTGGTCGACAACATCGACCGGGCCTTGAGCGCCGTTGAGCAACTTTTCCGATCGTTGCTGGATATCTACACCCTCAATCAGGGCGATATGAAGCCGCATCTGGAAACCATCGATGTCGACGCTTTACTGAGCAATCTGGTCAGTCAGAATAGCGAAGCGGCCAACTGGGCAGGCGTTGAAGTCCGACTGCGACCGTGCCGCCAGCATGTTCGCTGTGACGCCGCGTTATTACGCACGCTGGTGCAGAATCTACTCTCAAACGCGTTCAAATATGCGCCAGACAAACCGGTACTGATTGGCTGCCGACAGCATAAAGGCAAGTTGAGCATTGGCGTTTACGATCTTGGCCGCGGAATATCGGCTGAACATTTGCCGCACTTGTGCAACGAGTTTTATAGGGTTCGTGAGAAGCGAGATCAAGACATCGAGGGCGTCGGCCTGGGGCTGAGTATTGTCAGCCGTATTGCCCGATTGTTGAAACTGCAACTCAGCATCAAATCACGGCCTGAGTGCGGCACATCCGTGATCATTGACGGCTTGCCCATCGTACCCGCCAACGTGGTGGTTCCAGCGCCTGATATCGACTGGAACAAACGCCTGCTCGGTGGCTTGCGTGTGTTGCTGATTGAAGATAACCACAACGTTCTGCAAGCGACCGCAATGTTGCTGCGAAAATGGGGCTGCGATGTGCAGACCGCATCAGCGATCCCCCAGACCCGCGTGGATTGCGACCTTGTTGTCACCGACTTCGACCTTGACCGGACCGCGACCGGTGCTGACAGCATTGCCTATCTGCGCGAAATGCATGGCCGACGGATACCCGCTATCGTGATTACCGGTCATGAATTACAGCATGTACAGCAATCGCTCAACGATCCGGATATCCCGATACTGTCCAAGCCGGTGCGCCCCGCTGAACTTCGCTCATTACTGCTGAGTTTCAAAATGAACCAGATGCAGGACGTGGGTTACGCGACGCCTGCATTGAGCTGATCTGTCGCTGTGGCATGCGGCAATTATTTGCTGCATGGCTTATTAGCGGCTGCGACTCATTGAGCCCACGGGTAAATCCGTTTGGCTTCGTCGTACTGCACCAGCCGTGTGTCGAGCACTTTATCGCCGCGTTTGCTGACTACTTCCAAAGGGTACATACCTGCCACCACCCCGCCGTCACTTTTGATCTTAAGTTCGTGGGTTTCATCCGGCGAGTTTTCACTGATCTGCGGAATCCCCGAAACATCGCGAATTTCATTGCCGACAGGAACCTCAAGTGAATAACGAGTTACTTGCACGCCCTGCCAGATACCACCCGTGGTAGACAGCCAGCCATATCGGTCAGGCCCGACCTGAATGACTTTGGCATCAAGGCAACCGCAATCGCCTGCCTGCCCTTTGTCGATTGCCGGCCTGGAGGCCAGTAGCTTCACATTCTGGTTAGCGTCCAGCCCAGCCAGAAAAAGCCCTTCCAGTCCGGAATCAACCTGGGAATATATTTCAGCTTCGGGATCACTGTGGGCTTGCACGTAAACGGTGCTGCCGTTTTCGGCACTGACGACTCTGGAAACAGTACCCAGCATGCAGTAATCCAAAGAGTCCTGAACTGCCTGAAAAGAGTGCTTCCAGCACTTTCGCGAGGCGTCGTAATTATCAGCGCCATACGCCGAATTCATCACGCCTTTCAATAGAGCTTCAAGTTCGCCAGCACTCGGTTGAACAGTATTATTGCCCGCAGCCAAACCGGGCAGTGTCATGCACGCTGCGGAGGCGACCAGACCAACTGCCGCCGAGACTTTCATTATGCCGTTCAAGAGCGAACAACTCCCTTCAGTAGTTTTACCGTGAACTTCACACCTGTTGTAAATCAAGATTCTTAATACCGTGCGAACTTGTAACAGGCGGTGCCACCGATCAATGGTTTGAACCTAACACTTCCCGGGAAAGGCAAACATAGTACAGGTGTACTATTTCAAATATTGGCCGTTGATTTACTTTATGCACTCATAAGACTTCCAGGCGAAGGGTGCACTGCCCCGCATCCTAATTTCGTGGTAGCGCAGAGCCGTGATTCCCATAAGCACGGTTTGCACGAGCCTGGCTCGAGCAGACTTCCGTATTCACAAGACATGGACATCCAATGCTTATTAATACCCCCCTCGGCGAACGTGCGCCTGCCGTGACAGATACGGCCACTGGAGCGGGCTTACCGTCAAAGCCGTCGCGCCAGCACAGTATCTTCCGCTCCATAAACAAGGTGTATATCACTGGTAATCCGCAACCTGAACTAGCCGAGGAGTACGCAGCATGATTCGCTTGTTGAGCCTTCGCCTGTTGCATGCATTCATGGTTGCAATGCTGGTTGGGACACTGACGTTCATATCCATAATCCTTCAGCTTCGTACGCCGTTGAGCCCTGATCAGTCGGTGTCGTGGCTTTTTCTGGGCTGGCTGGGTGACGTCCTGACTTTTGATCTTGGCAGTTCGATAGTCTCGGGGGAGCCCGTACTGGACAGGGTTGTTCAAAGTCTGGGGAGTTCAATCCCCCTGGCCGTCGGTGCGTTGATACTTTCCCTATTGATCGGGCCACCGCTTGGGATCATTGCAGGCTTGCACAGGGGTGGATGGGCGGATCGCGCGCTTTTGCTCTTGAGCACAGCAATACGCGCAATTCCGCAATTTGTGCTGGCGATTATTCTTATATTGATCTTCGCAGTGGCCATGGGTTTGCTGCCGACTCAAGGGCACGCCACATTCGCTCACTCAATCCTTCCAACTGTCACCCTCGCCTTGGGTTTGGCTGCAGTGTCTTCGCTTGCCGCGCGAGACGCCACATTAGCAGTCACTTCAGCGCCCCATTACGCCTCCGGACGACTTGAAGGACTCAGCGCATTCACAGTATTCAGGCAGCACGGCTTACGCGATATAAGGGGCCCGATAGTCACCGCTCTCGGCGCTCAACTCGTGTATTTGATGGAAGGCATCATCGTCGTTGAGACAGTTTTTGCCTGGCCTGGAATCGGCATGGAACTGGTGCGCGCTATCGCCGAACGCGACTCACGAATGATGCAGGGTAGCGCTTTGGCTATCGGGCTGATGTTCGTGCTCCTGAAAACCATTGTTGACCTGGTAAACCACTCCATCGATTCTCGTCGGAGAAACTCATGAGCCACGAAGCCGCTATCCAGAGCAACTCTCCAAGGACGCATGCCCTGCCTCGCATCATTGGATTCTCCATTCTCGCAACGCTGATACTGTTTGCCGTGTTGGTGCCCTTGATGTGGGGGGTAAGCAGTCTGGAAATGGATCGCACAGCGCTGCTGTCAGGTCCCGTGCAGGGGCATCCCCTGGGCACAGACGAACTGGGCCGTGACATGCTAGCGCGGCTAGCCGCAGCTGTAGGCTTATCGCTAGGGTTCGCTGTGTTTAGTGTCATCACAGCCGCAGTACCCGGAATACTGCTTGGCATCCTTGCCGGCTGGACAGGCGGCGTCATAGATAAATGTCTCAGCCTGCTGGCCGAAGTGTTTCTGGTCCTGCCCCGATTACTGATGTTGCTACTGATCGTCGTGATATTTCCGGGAAATCTTCTGGCGGTATATGGCGCTATCGCACTGGTGCTATGGACTGAATGCTTCCGTATGACACGAAAGCTGTCACGCACTGTGCTGGCTTCGCCGGACGTGGCAGACAGCCGCCAGCAAGGGCACGGTTCACTCTACGTAATACGCCGACATGTATGGCCTGAGTTGTCATCAAGACTCATGACATTCTCCGCATCTGGTGCTGCCTCAGCCATTCTGGCTTTAGCAACACTGTCCTATTTAGGCGCTGGGGTCAGTCCTCCAACCGCTGAGCCTGGACTCATGATTACGCAGCTTATGGCTTATTCCGAGGCTGCACCTTTCAGCTTCGCATTACCAATTCTCGTAATCTTCCTGACTGTGCTTTCACTCTTGATGATTGGCAGCGGACGCAGGCCATGAACCTTCTTTTGAAAAAACAGGCTGTTGAAACCAGTAGCCGCTCTCAGGCCAAGGACATCCAATGTTCATCAAAACCATTCCACTGATTCTCGCTCTGGCAGCACTGGCGGCAGGGCCGGCATTGGCACATGACGACGGCGCCGCACCCGCGGCGCCTGCGCCCATCGCGAGGGATCCTGCCACAGGAGCGGCTCTACAGTTAAAACCACCGCGCCCCGACAGCATCATGTATTACATCAGCAGGGTGGATGGGAACGGTGATTTGTCATACCCGACGGTCAACGGCAGCTGGATCAATTACTGGTACGGTTTTCAGTTCGAACTGAACGGAACGCTCTATTACACAGGGTTTGTCTGGGAGACACCGGACAAATACGGTGCCGAACTCGAGAATGACTTTCCTGCGCCGGATACCAAAGTAACCATGGCGCATGCCACGTTTGTCACCAGCCAACCCGGCAGCAAGTCGCCGTGGTTGCTAAAAGGCGTAGAACCGTACATCGGCGAATTTGGCGGCAGCGAGCGAGGCAACGAAGTCGACACGACGCGTGAACCGCAGACGTGGAATACCCCATCAGGCGACATGCTGCTGGCGCTGCCGACATGGTATCTGGTGTCCGGGGAGCGGATTCGAACGATCGAGATACTGCTGTTCCATCCTCAAGAACTGTCGAATACCGACGACAAATGGTGGACTTACCTGGCAACCCTCGAAGCCGGTTTCAATAACGAAGCCAATTGCGGGCCCGACTCGGCCGGAGCCATTCCTTGTGGCGACACGACCGGTAAGCTCGAGTTCATTGCGCAGAAAGGCAGCGACCTCCCGTTGCTGCGAGTGACGGTGCCTGCCGCCGGTAATCAGCCGGAAATAGTGACTGATTACCGATACGAGGCTACGCGCAAGGTGTATGAACCGATCAAATGACCCTGACACAACGCTTTTCTGCGGCAAACAGAGAACCAGTGGGACCGGATTCATCCGGGAAGGCGGCATTCTCGACGACGATAATGTGGCGGATGTACCGACTTCTTCCCGAATAAATTCGATCCCACAGGTTTATGCGAATTCAGATAGTGACGGTTTTTTTGATCAGAGCCGCCCCGGTGTCCTGCAGCAAACAGAGAACCAGTGGGACCGGATTCATCCGGGAGACGGTATTCCTGACGACGATGATGTGGCGGATGTACCGACCTCTTCCCGAATAAATTCGGTCCCACAGGTTTCTGCGTAAATTTAGATGGTTACGTGTTGTTTCAGTGAGTACGCATTTCAATTCAGTGGCTGCAGGCTGCAGCTTTAACACCGCCCTACGGTTTTCGGCTGGAACTGATAAGGTGCGTTGCCTGTGAAAATAGCTGCTGCATCCAGCAACGATCACCGTCAAAGGAAACGCGTTTAATGTTTCATGTCATGTTCAGCCTGCCGTGCCTGTATGTCATCGTCCGTTTCATCCTGCCAATGCCCTGGAAATTGCAGGCAAGAATCGCCGTCGCGTTGCTGCTGGTGCTCGCCTCGCAATATCACCTGTACTCCCGGTTTTCCTCAGGCAGCGTGTTCTCCCCGGAATTTCCGCGAACTGTCGTGATGCTGTTCAACTGGGCTTTCGGCTCGATTCTGCTCATCGCGGTGGGACAAATCATTGTTGACCTGATTACGCTGGTAACGATGCTGATCCGGCGGCAAAGGCTGACTATTCCAGCCAACCTGCGTTATGGATTTGGTATTGCGGCGCTCTTGCTGGCAGCACTCGGTGTGAACCAGGCGATACGGGTTCCGCCCGTCAAGGATATCGAGATAGCGATCAACAACCTTCCCCCACAATTCGATGGCTACAAGATTCTGCAACTGACGGACTTGCATATCAGCCGCCTGTTCGATGAGCCGTGGACAAGAGCGGTGGTGAAGGACTCGAACAATCTGGGTGTCGATCTGATCGTCGTCACCGGCGACCTGATTGACGGTTCGATCCGTGACCGGACACGAGACATTGACGCCCTGCGTGATCTTCGCGCTCCTGACGGCGTGTACGTCATTCCCGGCAACCATGAGTACTTCTTCGACAATGCAGCCTGGATGCAGCATTTCGTTTCGTTGGGGATGATCCCTCTGGCGAACAGCCACACGCTGATCAAGCGTGACGGCGCACAGATTGTATTGGCCGGCGTCACGGACGTAACAGCTCCCAAAACCGGCTTCCCCGCGCCTGACCTGAAGCAAGCGCTGCAAGGCGCGCCAAAAGACACACCCATCATCCTGCTCGACCACCAGCCCAGAAACGCAGAATTCTCCGCAAGCCAGGGCGTGGCTGTTCAGCTGTCCGGTCATACCCACGGCGGCATGATTCTGGGGCTTGAGCGAGTGATCGCCTTGGCGAATGAGGGCTTTGTTTCCGGTTTTTATGACGTCGACGGGATGCAGCTTTATGTCAACAACGGCACCGCCCTGTGGCCCGGATTTGCCCTGCGATTGGGCATACCGTCAGAGCTGACCCGCATCACGCTTCGAACAGCGAAGCAGCAGGCTCAATGAGTATGCAAGCGAGCACCCCTGCCCCGTTCCTGAATCCAGACGACACGGTGGTGCTGTTCGACGGCACATGCAAACTATGCAACGGTTGGGCACGATTCGTTATCCGTAATGATCAGGCTCGTCGAATTCAGCTAGCCACGGTGCAATCACCGGAAGGCCAGGCATTGCTGGGGTGGGCCGGGCTGCCTCAGGACAAATTCAATACCATCGTGCTCATCTCGAACAACAAGGTGTTCATACGCTCAAGGGCAATGTTCGAGATCCTCGGGCGCTTGAGCGTGCCTTGGCGCTGGCTGACGGTTGCACGCGTTATCCCGCAAGCCCTGCGGGACTGGATGTACGACAAAATCGCCCTGAATCGCTATCGATTGTTCGGCAGATACGACTCCAGCCGCGCCCCAACCGCAGACCATGACCGCCGTTTTTTGAAAGCGGATCAGTGAGTCCGGTCTGCGGAGAGGCGGCAAAGTCAGCGCAGAACTTCCTTTCAAGCGCCTTCGGGCAACCTGGCAATCACCTTGATCTCAAACTGAAAACCCGATAACCAGGTAACGCCCACCGCCGTAGCCGTCGGATACGGCGCTTCCCCCCAGTATTCCGCCACCACCGCCCAGGCACGTTCGAAATGGGTGTGCGGATCGACCATGAACACCGTCACATCGATCACGTCATTGAAGCTACAGCCCGCCGCAGCAAGAATCGCGTTGAGGTTCTGAAATGCCAGGCGCACTTGAGCATCCAGTTCTGGCTCAGGCGAGCCATCGGTTCTGCTGCCGACCTGGCCGGATACGAACAGCAGGCCGTTGCTGCGGATCGCCGGGGAATAGCGATGCAGTTCGTAAAGTGCATGGCGATCAGGCGGGGTTACTACGTCGCGGACAGTCATTGGGTCTTTCCTTCAGTTGGCTTTGCAGGTGGCAACTGTAGGTTTGCGCGGGTGGCGGATAAACGGGCAGTTCGCTAAATGACTGTTTGGCTTAGCCAAACAGTGCAATGCCTGCCATATCACGAGGAAACGCTAAGCGTCTCGATCACCCGATGTTCTGTAGATGCGGGCCTGGCGTGCTCGCTTTCAGCGCTTTCGGCACTGATTCGCCTGGCCAGTTCTCGCCGAAACTTTACCGGGCCTGCATCACTGGGCAGATTGATTGGCGCAACGCGGGGATTAATCATGCCTTTGTGCACCGCTTCGAGCACAATGCGATCCTCGGCGAAAGCGTGTTGAACATCTTCATCGAAACGACGGGATACCCCCTCATCGCCTGGCTCGAAGTTACGCATCTGGAACCAGTAATAACGGGTGCAATGCTCGTCTACCGGCGTCATGAAGTTGTAAGAGTTCATCAGAAAAACATCGGCATGCAGCGGACCTTCATCCCGCCCGGTACCTGCCGGCGTGAACAATGCTTTGATGATTGCCTGGCAAGGGTACTGGACTTCGTAATGCTGCAGACGATCGCATGGCCCGTCAAAGGTCACGAACTGTGCATAGAACGGCGCCACCTCCACGTTACGCATCCACCGCGAGACAATAACGCCATTGGCCGTTTCAGTGGCGGTTACAGGCTCCGAAGCGCAGGCGGCGTTGCCGAAAGAAGACTGATGCACCCATGCCACATGGGAGGGATCAAGCAAGTTATCGGTCATGTACAGGTAATTGCACTGCACCGTCATGCTCGCACCCCGGCTGAGTCCCCACTGCGGATCGCCCCACTCCGGCACCTCGCACACGCTTGAGACGTCTGCCAGGGAAGGTTCACCCATCCATAACCAGACCAGCCCGTAACGCACGTGAACGGGATAGCTATGCACTCGCGCCCGGGACGGAATTCTCCCGCTGGTAGGCGCCCGTGTGCAGGTCCCCTGGCCGTCGAAGGTGAGTCCGTGGTATCCGCACTCGATCTGGTTACCGTCCAGACGGCCCATGGACAGCGGGAGCTTGCGATGAGGACAAGCGTCTTCGAGTGCAACGAGGTCGCCATCTGTTTTACGAAACAGCACCACCGGCTCACCCAGTAAAGTTGTGGGGTACAGGCTATGGCCAATGTCGCTGTCGCTGGCAGCCACGTACCAGGCATTGCGTAAGTACATATGCGTTACTCCTCTTGGGCTTCGCGCTGTTGTTTAGGAGCCAGCGTGTTGCTGACACCACGCTTTTCGAGGGAAACAGAGAACTGGCAGGACCGGATTTATTCGAGAAGAGGCCGGTACATTTACAACATTTTGATCGTCGGAAATGCAGCCAATGCTCGCTCCCAGATCTGTCGGGTTCGCAGCCACACGAGCTCGCGCCAATCGCAATCGGCAGGATAAAACTGCTCCAGTAATGCCCGCTTGATGGTCTCGCCGGTTGCGTCGCAAGGGTCGCCGTGTAGATGAAGCCAGTGATCGGCACGCAGGCTGTCGTGAACATCAGGACCGGGCCAGGTGCCGCACTCGATGACAAAGGGCATCAGGTGCACGTCAGGCAGGGCATCCAGCATCGCTTGGGATGTATAGCCGGTGGAAGTCGCTGCGACTCCGGTGTCGCTCAGGGTATTGGCGCCGGTAATCAGCGTATAAAGCCACGGGCCAAACAGTGCCTGCGCGTCGGGGAGCGCCGGGTATTGAGATTGGGCAATGGTCATGAGCATAGGGTGACCGTAGTCTCCGGCGCCCGTGTGCAGGTCAAATGCCATCGCAACTTCTGCGCTACCCAGATGATTAGCAAGGATATGGCGAAGCGTATTGTTCGACCAACTCGGGCCGTGACCGCCGAAGAACAAGCCGTCGGGAAACTGATATTGCCCGGCGCCGACGATGCCCATGAGCCCGGGCCAGCCATGCTCATCAATCAGCGAGTTGAATCGCGCATCGGTCTTTGCGCGCTCTGCTCCGTCGAGGTCAGTGCAGGTGTATACATCGTGTATCGCTGCGTACGCCGCGTTGTCAGGCAGTGACTGTGTGAAATCGACATAATTACGGTTGATGTCGATATTGTCTTCGTTGACCCGGCGCATCCACGCAGTGCCCCAGGGGTTGATCAGGTGAATCATCAGGATGGCGGTGTCGGCTGGCAGTTGCTGGGTGGCAAGCATATCCAGCCAGCGGCGTTGGCAATCCGAACCGTAGTAACCCTCGATACCGTGAGTACCGCTGATGATAACCATCACGCGCTTGGCATTCGGCTGCCCGAGCAATGCCACGTCTGTGCTCAGCGGCTCCCCGAAAGGCCCGGGCAGCGGGTGGTCGTAGCGGGACAGGATCGCCCCGGCTTGTTTGGCGGACTGCACAAAACGCTCGCGCAGGCCTCGATAGCTGGGATGAGTCGGAAATAGATTAGGCATGAGGATCGCTCGCAGACCGGCTGTCAGCCGTTATAAATATCGAAGCTGAAGTACTTCTTCTGAATAGCGTCGTAGGTGCCATTTTCGTGAATGGCACGCAATGCCGAGTTGATCGCGTCGATCATCTGTTTATTGGATTTGTTAATGCCGATACCCACGCCCTCGCCCAACAGCACTTTGTCCCTGATCGGTCCGCCAGCGAATGAGTAGCCCTTGCCTCGCGGGGTCTTCAGGAAACCGGAGTCACCGACCACGGCGTCAGTCAGGGTCGCGTCGATACGGCCGTTGATCAACTCGGGGTAGATCAAATCCTGATTCGTATAGCTCACCACGTTCACGCCATTGGGTGCCCATTTGGCTTTTGCATACGCTTCCTGGGTGGAGCCTTGTGCGACGCCGACAGTTTTGCCGGTCAACGACTCAGCAGTTGGCAGCAAGGCGCTTCCGGCTTTGGCAATCAACCGGGTTGGAGAGTTGTACAGCTTGTCGCTGAAAGTCACCTGCTTGGCTCGGGTTTCATTGATGCTCATGGCCGAGAGGATCGCATCAAACTTACCCGCCTTGAGTGCGGGGATGATGCTGTCGAAACTGGTTTCCACCCACACGCATTTTGCTTTGAGCTGCGCACAGATAGCGTTGCCGAGATCAATATCGAAGCCTTCAAGTGTTCCTTGAGGCGATTTTGATTCAAAGGGAGCGAACGTGGGGTCGACGCCAAAACGAATGGTCGTGATGTCTTTACTAAAGGCCGTGGATGAAACGGCTGCGAGTAAAACGATGGCGATGAGTTTTTTCATGGAGGCGTTTCCCGGCTGGGCACTCGTGGCACAGGACGACTGTCAGCGGAAAATAGACGCTGCTGAAGTCCTGAGATGATTGGCAGACAATGGAAAAGCGATGGTGCCAGTACTGTTTTTATTTTTTATGTGTAACTCTTGGCGTCAACATAACGGATTCTGTGAGCGTAGATAAGGCCAGAAAAACTGGCTCACGGTTTAGAAAAACTAAACCCCGAGGCATTGGTTCAAGTCATGCTGATCTTTGCCACGGGCAACCAGCCACCGATGAAAGTCTCGGCCCCAGGCCTTATCAAAGGCACTGCTGCTCCAGACCAGATAATAGGAAGACAACAGGAACAGCGGGCGTGCCAGCGGCATGAGCAAATACCCGGCCTCAATGTCCGCGCGAACCATGGAGTACTGCGCCAGGACAAAGCCGCGATTTTCGATTGCGGCCTGGATGGCCATGGACGACAGGGAAAACACTCGATGGCCATCCCGTAACTGCGGACAGTCAACCTCCTGCGCAGTGAACCAGTCGTGCCAGGAAGGTGGTGATGCGAAGCTTGGCAGCCAGTCGACTGAAAGCAACGGGTAGTCAAGGATCTGTTCGGCACGGGTGATGGGCTCCCGGCCTTTGAGCAACTCAGGGCTGCACACTGGAACGATGCAATCGCGGAACAACTCGATAGCATTTCCACTGTCCGGAATCCGGTCGCCGTAGGTAATGCGAAAGTCTATGTCGTAGCCGCCAGTAGAAGGCTCGGCATGGCGAGCTTCCAGAAAAAGGTCAATTTCGGGATAGCGGTCTTGCCAGTCAAAAAGCTGCGGTGCGAGCCACTTTGACATCAGTGAAGGAAACGCGCTGACTCGCATGTTGCTGGTATTTTTTGCCAACTCCACCTCGGCCCTTCCGACCTGCAAGCTCTCAAACGCCGCTGCACAGTTACGGTGATAACGTTCTCCGACGGTGGTAAGCCGAATGCGCTTGCCGTCTTTGACCGTCAGGGTAATTCCGAGGCTTTCTTCCAGTAACTTCATCTGCTGACTGACAGCACCAGTCGATATCCCAAGGCGTCGTGCGGCCTCGGCGATACCGCCGCAGCGACCGACGATGTTAAAAATCTGCAAGGCGCGCAGAGGGGGCAAATTATCCATGGGGTCTCCGCAGACGGGCTAATCCAGATTCTCAGTCGGGTGCGACAGGGTGGGGAGGAGTTTATACAAGAAGGGGTCGTCAGGTTCGAATCCAGATGCGGGCAGCAAATGCTGCCGCCCAATACAGGGTTTTACGGTAGTTGATTTCATGCAATGGTTTGAGGCTGAGTGATCATGCGGCTGAAACCCAAGACTGTCAGCAGCACATTTCCTTCATCAAAATAGCTCAAACTCAACACGGCTAACCCGCATCAGTGCAGGTATAACAACCAGAACAAGACGGTAGAAAGAAATGACTACGGAACTGGACAGCAACGAGTACGTGACCACAACAGAGGCGCTGGAAAAGCTGTATGGCCCAATCGCCCGTCCCTCGATGGTCAAAGAGGTGGACCATATTCATGCCGTCTACCGGCCTTTCATCGAGTCGGCACCCTTTGCGATTCTTGCTTCGTCAGGCCCCGATGGACTTGACGCATCGCCACGTGGCGATCAGGCAGGGTTTGTTCATATCGAAGACAGCAAGACGCTTTACTTGCCCGATCGACGCGGCAACAACCGGATCGATACCCTGCGCAATATCGTGACTGATCCCCGGGTGGCACTGCTGTTTCTCATCCCCGGGGTCGGGGAAACGTTGCGAGTCAACGGGACAGCACAGATATCAGTGAACCCCGAATTACTGGCGCGTTTTGCCGTGAACGGCCAACTGCCCAAATCAGTGCTGCGCATCACCGTCACCAGCGTTTATTTCCAGTGCAGCCGGGCGGTCATCAGGGCGGGACTTTGGGATGCAACGCGGCACGTGGAGAGAAGCACGCTGCCGACTGCCGGGAAAATATTGAAGGAAATCTCGGCGGCCGAAATCGATGGCGATGCGTATGACAAGGCATTGCCGGGGCGCATTGCTGATACGTTGTATTGATGGGACTCAAAGGTTTGGAGAGAACTTGATGGTCGCAGCCGGCTCACTCTCCCATCGATATCCGGGTGCTGAGCCATGAAAGAATAGCTATCTTTTGAAAATAGCCGGAAGCCGTCCCAGCCAAAAGTAAGTTAAAAAGCTCTTGCCCGATCGCAGAGTGCCTGAACGCCGCCTCGCAGCCTACGGCAGCTCCTACAGAAGACAGGCAAGCTCACACAATCAGGTCGGCTTTCAGGCCGCCAAGCTTTTGATTTTGATCTGAGGCGCCCCGTTAAATCACGCTGGCCGAACGCAGATTCTGAAGCGTGGGACGCCCTTGAGTTGAAGAGGGGCAGGACGCCGGGTTAGCCGCATTGGGCCATGGATGGCCCGTTGCGGCGGCCCACGGTTCAGGATCTGCGGGCGGGTACACCGAGCGACAGCGAGGTGCCGAGTGGTGGGGCAAGAGCGTTTTGGTTACTTTTGTCTGGGCCGGCTTCCGGATGTTCAAAAGTGACGCGCCGTAAGGGCGCAACCAATATCAGCCCTGACCGCGATAACGGATATGTACACTAGAATCCCTGCATGGAAAAGATGTGTAGATATTAATACCCCTCAAAGCTTGAACTTGCCCACCAACGTATTGAACGAAATCGCCAGACGCGACAGTTCCTGACTCGAAGCATTGGTCTGGTTCGCACCGGCGGATGTCTGGGTCGACAGGTCCTGGATATTCACCAGGTTGCGGTCGACTTCACGTGCTACCTGAGCCTGCTCTTCTGCTGCGCTGGCGATCACCAGGTTGCGCTCGTTGATCTCGCTGACTCCGGCGCTGATTCGCTCCAGTGCCAGGCCCGCTTCAGTTGCCAGCGACTGCGTACTTTGAGCCATCGACTGGCTTTTGCTCATCGACTGTACGGCCTCGTCAGCGCCAGCGCGTACGACCTTGATCATCGCTTCGATTTCGCCAGTAGAAGCTTGCGTGCGATGGGCCAGGGCACGGACTTCGTCGGCTACAACGGCGAAGCCTCGACCCTGTTCACCGGCACGAGCGGCTTCGATGGCAGCGTTGAGGGCCAATAGATTGGTCTGCTCAGCGATACCACGAATCACGTCCAGCACCTTGGTGATGTCACGAATCTGGCCGGCCAGGGTTTCCACACGCTGCGTGGAATCGTTGATATCCACGGCCATGGTGTTCATCGCTGTCACCGCCTGCTGGACTTGATGCTGGCCTTTGATCGCATCTTCTGCGGTCTGGCTGGACACCTGTGAAGTGCTGACCGCATTGCGGGCAACCTCTTCCACTGCGGCGGTCATCTCGTTTACCGCAGTCGCGGCTTGCTGAATCTCGTCATTCTGACGAACCAGGCCACGTGTGCTGTCTTCAGTAACGGCGGTCAGCTCTTCGGCAGCTGAAGCCAACTGATCGGATGCATCGGCAATCTGCTGCACCGTGCCTTTAAGATCTTTCTGCATGTTGGACAGTGCCTTAAGCAGCTGTCCGGTTTCATCCTCGCTGTTCGAGGTGATCTCTTTGGTCAGGTCGCCCTGAGCGATGCGAGTAGCACTTTCCACGGACTGATAGAGCGGTCGGGTAATCATGCGGGTGACCACCAGGCCCAGGGTGATGGCGGCAACGGCTGCAACAAGTCCGCCGATAATCAGCGCCCAGGTCACTTGTTGGTTGGTATCCTCCCCCGAGGTGGCAACGCCAATCGCTTGCCGGGCATTGGACTCGATCATGATTTTGACTTCGCCAATGGTCTTGCGATACGCGGGGGTTGCGACGGTATCAGCAAGCTTGGCGGCCTGATCAACATCGCCACTTTTCAACAGTGCGAAAACGTTTTCTGCGGCAGCGACATACGCGGGCCAGTCCCGCTCGAAGTCATTACCTGCAGCGCGCTCGTCAGCTTCCAGAGGAGTGGCGCGATAGACTTTGAATTGTTGTTCCGCCTCGCCCTGGTTGTCCCTGAAAGACAAAACGACAGCGTTAATGTCTTCTGGCGTGGCTTTGCGTAACCCAAGGTTGATAGCTCTGAACATGTCCCGGTGGGTGGCAATAACGTTGGCTTTAACCGAATCAGTTTTCTGAATCGATACCAGGTTGTTGCTGACCGTGTCCTGCAACATCCCGTAGATGGTCGAGATCCCGCTGTACCCCAGCGCCGCTACACCGACAGTGATGAGCGCACATAGACCAAAAGCGGACAGCAGCTTTGACTTGAGCTTCAGATTGAGGAACTGGGACATGGGGAGTACTCAGGCTTGTCGTTGTTAGAGTTGAGGGATTCGCGCATTGGAGCCCTCTCTAGCAGCGTTATCGACTGGAAATGGGCAAACTTTATCGCCCCGCAATACTCCAGCTTACTTCGCCCACAGACTGGCTTAACCGGAACTCCCGCCCAAGCCTTGTAAACACCCGATCCAATCTTAGTTGATCGTCAAATTGCGCTGAGTGCCCTCTTCCGCATTGATATGACTCAACCGCCCTTGATCGTCAAACATGAGCCAGTCGGCTCCTGACAGGCGTGTCCTCACTTCGGGTCGAGGCCATTGCAGCGTCGCGCAAAGGCGGTCGCTATTGCGGTGGATGAATTGCCAGCGGGTTTCATCGTCAGAAACGAGATAACCAGTGAGCAGCCAGTGCTCAAGCAGGAGCACTTCAACAGGGTCGTCTTCAGGCCCTTCAATACACCCAGGCAAGCGATAGCCCTTGCGGCTGCCACGTTGCTCGATCACAAGGACGGGATCATCTTCTCTTTCACGCTTGATGCGGATTTCGACGACGTCACTGGATGCACTGAACAACTGACGGCCGTCATCAAAGACGGTCTTCGAGGCAGGTTCGCGGCTCATCAGGCGACGATCCGGCAGGCGGTAATGCCACAGCTCACTGCCCGACTCAGGGTCGTAAAGCCAGAGGTATTCGCCATGGGCATCATCCTTAAGGCCCAGGATGCGGCCTGGCAGATCACTGACATGCCACAGCGTTTCAAACCCTCGATCCACGTCGACCACCCGCAGTTGCCGGTTTTGCCCAATGGTCCAGGACGAACCGTTGAAGATCCTGGCGAATACGTCGAACTTATGTACGCCCAGATCCGTTGCGGTACGGTTAACCAGGTCCAGCTTGCTGATCCGCCAGGCTTCGCTTCGGCGAATCAGCACCAGCGCCACTTGTCGGCTGTGGGCCATCACGATGGCTTGCGCCGGTACTGAAAAGTGAAAAAGACGCTTGCCGGATGCGTCGACGACCACTGCCCCCGCCTCGCCCAATGCCAGCAAGTAACGCGAGTCTTCCAGTGCCACGGCATCCAGTATGACCCTGCTCCCCATTGCGGGTGCCGACCATTCAAGCGTCGCCTCAACGCTATCCAGAGGCTGTTTACCCCGGCGAGGCAACGCTTTGCCAGGAAGGTCAGCCTGGAGCAGTTTGTCCTTGCTCATTATGACCAGCGCTTGCAGCTGATTATGGGTCAAGCGCCCCTGCCCGCCCGCTTCATCCGCAATGATCGCGTGTATCGTCGCGCCGGTCAGCCATGCCAGCGCTTTTGCGTGACTCTGGTGCTGCAACAATGCCTCCGCCAGGGCAGCGCGCTCGGCGAAGCGCTGAGGATCATCGCGAAGCTGCTCCACCCATTCCCCATAGGCGGCCAGCGTGTCAGGTAACAGGATCGCTCGTTTGACCAGTGCCCTGATGGCAAGACGTCCACCAGCGGCCTCCGCATCAAGTAACCATTGAGCCGCCCGGGCGCGCTCGCCGGGCAAACTCCAGATGGCGTCGACGGCTTGTAACCACAGCCCTTTGCCGAGCAGCGATTCGGCCCACTCAAGCCTTAACCGCCCGGCACTTTCAGGCTGTTTTTGCTCAAGCATCATCACGGCATCAGCAAATGCGTCGTCACGACGAGCCACCAGCACCGCTCGCTGCCAGTTACCCGCCAGGCACAGCAAGCGCACGATCACCGCTGGGGGCATGTCCCACGTCAGGGCCAGATCGGCAGCTTGTTGATACCGCTCGTGCTTTTCCAGATAGTCGAGCGCTTCCTGGCGCTCTTTCAGCAGTTCGGCCAGAACGAACACTGCTTCTTCAACACGGCCTTCCCGGTCCAGCCTTTCAAACGACTTCCGGTATAAGTGCTTGAGGCGGTCTTTAAGGTCGTCTTCAAAAAGCATCGCGTTAGCTGGCCCGGAACGCTCACCTACAACAAGCTCCTGGCGCCGTTGCGGAGTCCCAAATGCCTGCTCCCCCGTGCTCTGGCCACCCTCCAGTGGAATGGCGTGGCGCAGGGCTTCTTCCAGATCGCCGTCTTCGAACATTTCCATCATGCGCCGCATGTACTCTGCCTGGCGCTTGCCATAGAGCGCGGAAAGCGGTGAGCGAAGTGTCAGGCGTGTCAGCCAGCGACGCCATCGATTGACCTTGGGCTTCGTGGGCGTGGCACGCGGTGCAATCCCCGGCTGGCTCTGTGCTTGAGGCACCCCATACCCCCCGGAGGGCTGGCCAACAAAAAAACGGCGAATCCACAGCAGCAACAGAGTAAACAACGTTGCGCTGATCAGGATTCCCAGAATCACTGCGCCGACATCCGGGGAATCTGCCGCCGACGGCGAAATGGTTTGATCCTTCTTATCGTTGACGGCCATCCAGATAAAAGCGGCAACCAATATCCCGCTGATACCGAGCTTCAGCCAGGGTAGCGATGCCACCTCGGGGCTCTTCCAAGGGTTATCCGCTGGTCTACCGGCAGCCTGATCAGGGATTTTTTCAGGCGCGCTGCCTTTGCGTTCCAGCAGCGCCTTCATCACCTCTTCCCGCTCAGGGCTGACAGGCCGCAGAGCACCGCCGAGGATCTCCCGCACGTCGGACGCAATAGCAGGCGGCTCAACGACCGGCTCCGGCAATGCGCGCCGACAGTCATAGGTCTCCAGCAAGGTGTAGCCACTCACATCGAGCCATTGCGCTGGATTAATGAGCGTCGCATCGCGCAATTGCAAAGCGCTGACGTGGCTGGCACGCACCAGCCAGACATCGGCTGCGGGCAGGCTGCGCGCTTCCTGCGGGGTCAGAAGAGCCGAGCACAGTGCGTCGCCCTGACGTATCAGCGGCCAGCCCACCTGGGTTTCACACATCACAGACAGGGGTTGGCGAAAGCGCAGCAAGTCGCCGTCGGCAAAACGATAGGCGCTTGAACCCGTTTGCCATTGATCGAGGATCAGTCTTGCACGTTCCTGCTCGTCAAACCTTTCGTGGGAGAACCATACCCCTTCAATGTGCTGATGACCGACCAGCACCGGACGGCGAATCAGTGTCGAGTCATGCTCAAGCATCCGTGCCTTCCCCGTGTTCGTCCGATGTTTCGTTGCAGAATATCTGCAGGCGCAGAGCATTGAGTGGCAACGAATAAACCAGTAATTCCCGGGTGGCACTGGTCAAGGCGGCGATAAGGCCGCTTACAGGGCAAAAGCTGATTTTGGCGATGGGGTTAGAGGTCGTGAACAACACACGCGATTGCCCATCACCACTTCGCAGCGTGACGGATTGCTGCCTGGAACTGTACACAACCATCGAGCAGTAATCATCGCCCTCTTGCTGCCATACACCGACAGCTTTCCAGCCACCGGACAGACGAAGGGTCTGCGTCGGCATCGAAGCATTCGGCGCAGCGACCAGTTGCCAGCGCTCGCCCTCAAGCGTAACGGTAAGCAGCGCACAGCCGCCGAAACCGCTCTTCCATTGCTTGCCACCGGCAAACAGTACCTGAGTGACGCCGTTAGCGTCGCCCACCACGTAAGCCGGCGAAACCTCGCCCTCAGCATTGATCGAGTGAGCGTATAAACGCCCGGCGTCACTGCGCACATAGGCTGCCCGATCCTTGTCGACTTTGGCCAGGCCCAGCACCTTGTCCGCAAGATAGTGAGTGGTACCTGACCTGGGTTTGGCGGGTGAGCGCGACGTTGCTATCGCCCAGAAAGCCAGATGCCCGTGGTTATCCAGTAAAAACAGACGGCCTGTAGTGCTGTTCCGCAACCAGACGGCGGGTAGAAAACTGGCCGTGCCAAGCGGTAATTTCAGCTCATCGGGCTCGGGTTTAAGGACAGAAACCAGTCCTGACATGTTCCAGAATGAAAGTTGCTGATGGTTACTCAGCACGCCGCCGAGTTTGTTGTGCATGAATGTGAGGCTGAGAGGCGTCCATTCCGGGTTCCATAGCTGACGGCGAATTTCGAGCGGTTTTTTTTGCCCGGCTGCTGGCAGCTTGATCAACACCACACCCGGCGCATCGAGCATTTTCATCGCGATGTGAGTGCCCGCGCTTGCAATGACCGGCAGCAAGGTCAGTGATACACGCGGCACGCTACCTTTGAGTACGGGAGCCTCAATGGTTTCCCCGGCGAATTGACCTTTCAGTAGCTGCAGTGCCAGTTGTTCGTCCGGGATGGGCAGCGACACGCGACGGGTGCTGGAACTTTGCAGCTCGAAGAACAGATTCTCCCCGCCCAGACTGCGGTGAACCTGAGCT
Source organism: Pseudomonas syringae group sp. J309-1 (assembly GCF_032582135.1). NCBI lineage: Bacteria > Pseudomonadati > Pseudomonadota > Gammaproteobacteria > Pseudomonadales > Pseudomonadaceae > Pseudomonas > Pseudomonas syringae group sp. J309-1. The sequence goes on from NZ_JAWHNU010000002.1 coordinate 55,856, forward strand.
CTGTGGGTACAGAGCTTACCGTCGGTTCTGGGCAAACGCTGCCCGACGACCCAGCACTCCCCGGAATCATGTTGCTGTTCGGTAAGCCAGTCACCCCATGTCTGCCAATGCTCGTCAGTCGCCACCTCATAAGTACGGGCGTTGAGCAGCCGTCTGAGCTGTGCAGGCGAATCGAGTTCATGGAGTTCGGGCGCTTGCTGCAGAATGCCCCAGCGCAATTGGGCGCCCGCTTCCTGGGCGCGTCGTCCAAGCAATATCAGTAGCGCAAGGTGAACCAGTCTCGCTGCGCCTAACTGCAAGGGACCGGCATCAAACAAAACCACGATCAGCTGGTTTGCTTGCCTCGCATGGTATTGCGGTGCGACAAAAAGGTGTTCGCCAGCTGCGGCTCGCCGCAAAAACTCATCGGGCACCTCATCGGCCAGTAACCATTCGCTGGACAGTAAACGCTCATAAGGTCCGCGACGCTGCAGATCACCCAGGCCGTCGGGCTCGGGCACCCCGCCTTGCTGTCGCCCGCGAAACGGGCCGAGCAGTGGATTCAGACGCCCCAGCAGGTCGGCGAACATGGGTAAATGCTCGGGGGCAAACCATTCGAGCCACTGGCGCCAGGGTTGAAGGCCATCAGGTAATTGCATCAGCGTTGCGCCCAATAATCCTGGATGATCAGCAAGTGCTCCGACGTGACCGGAAGTTGACGATCGAGGGGCACCACGGCAGACGGCTCACGCCACAGCAGCAGGGGTGAGCGCGAAAAACTGGACGACAAGGCCTGCCCCAGTAGATCGATTGGCACATCGGGCTCCCAACTGGTGGGTAACCATAGGCCGGGCGCACGCTCATCCATTGCCGCGTATTCCACCCCATCGACCCACGGCAATTCGCCAACAGCACCGGACACTACCATCACATCGCGATTGGCTGTGACTTGCAGACGTACAGCCTGCTCAGCCGGAACCAATAATAACCGTGCGTGCAGGCGCCGGGCTGCCTCGCCCCATGCTACGGCAGCCCGCGGCTCGGCCGGAGTCAGACGAGGCCGCCAACTCCAGGTCTTTGCGTAAGCACTCATGCCGATGTCGACAGCATCTGGGCTAATAGCCCACGTACTTCCTGCAAGCGTGCCGGTATGGTCTGCGTATTGAAGTTGGCATCTATCTCGCGAAGCAAGCCTTCAAGCAAAGGGCTAGCCGGTGGTTCGCTACGGGCCAGGTAGTCCTCCGCCGTTTCCAGCAGACGGCTGAGCCGTGACATCGGCTGCAGGGTTGCCTCCTCCACTGCACTGAACAAGTGACTGTTGCTGGACTGCGCAAAGATGTCCCGCAGGACTTCGCGACCATGCTGCTGGGTTTCCTTGGTAGGCAACACATACAGCAGCGGCCACAAATCTGCGTCACTGGCCTCAAGGCGGCCGCTCAGCAATGCGGCGGCCGCGATGAGTCGCTGAGACTTGACGATGCGGCGGTCCGAAAGCTGAATACCGGCCTCACGCAGCCGCCGGATCGCGCGAGCGAGGGACGGCCGAACCTGAGTCAGGTCAACCTGTTTCAGCGCCTGTCCAAGGGTGTCCAGCTGGCTCAAGCCCAATAATTGCTGAACCGGGCGCTGCTCCGACTGCCAGCCACCCGCCAACATGGCCTCCAACTGATTGTCAGGGACTGATTCAACGAACAGGTGCAACAGGAAACGGTCACCAAACGCTGCCAGTGCCTCGTCGTCGGGCAAGCCATTTGCCGCACCGACACAGACACGCAGCGGGCACTGGATTTGCGTATGACCGCGGCGAAAGCGCCGCTCGTTAAGCACACCCAACAACGTATTCAAGATGGCTGTAGACCCGAGAAACACCTCGTCGAGGAACACGATATCGGCTTCAGGGAGCATGCCGCTGACGTCTGTTTCGACGGTGCCTTCGCGCAACTTCTTCAGGTCCACCGCGCCGAACAGCTCGGAAGGTTCGGTAAAACGCCCCAGCAGGTATTCGAAATAACGTCCGCCCATGGATTGGGCCACCCGCCGCACCACTGCGCTCTTGGCAGTACCCGGCGGGCCGATCACCAGAATGTGCTCCTGGGCAACTGCCGCCAGGACAATCAACTCGGCGAGCTGCTCACGCCCAACCAAACCTTCTGTGGCGACACGAACAGCCTGGCGAATGTGCAACGCGGCGCTCTGCAATGAGGCAATCATGGGGTCTTCCCTGAAACTGAAGCCGAAGATTCTGCCTGACGGCGGCCTCGGCGGACAAGTTCAGTAACAGGATTAATGTCAGTTTTCGGATAGTTGAATATTGTTTGATAGGGGCGGCCAAGTATTCCTGACAACACGCTGTCGCGATGCAAACACAGGATCTGTAGGAGTGAGCTTGCTCGCGATTTCGGTCTATCAGTCGGTGAATATATTGCCTGTGCTGACGTAATCGCGAGCAAGCTCACTCCAGGTCCATGTTTGCTGCGCGACAGCGCGGCTTCTGGACGATGAGAGATCTCCTACAGCCTGACCCCACCTGTCATGGCCGTGAGGCGATCTCGTCCAGATGTTCCAGCAGGTCCTGCGGGTCTTCATACACCCTCAACGCCCCTGCCCGCTCAAGCTCTGCAATGTCATAACCGCCCGATAGCAAGCCGATACCGGTGGCTTTACAGCGGCGTGCAGCAAGCATGTCCCAGACGGCATCGCCAATCACCAGGCATTCCTCGATAGGCACGTCCAGCTTCTCCGCTGCGGCCAGGAACAGATCAGGATCAGGCTTGCCGTATTTCACGTCATCACGGGTAATGATGTTGATCTTGTTGATGTCCAGCTTCAGTGCTTTCAGGTTGATCGTTGCCGTATCAATCCCGCCACTGGTTGCAATGCACCACTTGAGGTTGTCCTGGCTGAGCGTATCAAGCAGCTCTACGGCACCGGGCAGTGCGATGATCTGGCCCTGAAGCCGCTCGTAGGCTTCTGCGTGCTTTTCGCTGAGTCGTTTGGCTTGCGCTTCGCTGATGTCCAGTCCGGTTTCTCTCGACAAGGTCTTGAGCATCAGCCCGCCACTCATGCCGATCTTGCGGTGGATGCGCCACATCGCGAGGGGAATATCCTCGGAGTCCAGGGCTTCTTTCCAGGCTGCAACGTTCTGATAAACGCTGTCTGTAAGCGTGCCGTCCAGATCGAAGATGAACGAAGTTTGCGGTCGCATGGGGCTGCTCCTTTAATGAGTTTGAATCGGCGTCTCCATTTTTCGAGTACCTGTGAACTGAGGTGTTCGGTTTTTCTTCAGTTCCCTTTCCAAATGCGCTGAACGGCCATATTCACAAAGACCTATGAAATACTTGTACAAGAATTTACATTGGTACAGGTTTTTGCATCACTTCGGCTTACAGCCATCAGGAAGGACGTTTTGAACAGAGAGATGAGTTGATGAGTGCGGTTCGCCGATTGTGCCTGGTGCTGGGCGACCAATTGTCCTTTGACCTTGCTTCGCTGGCCGAGTTGGACGCCGAAAGCGATGCCGTGTTGATGGTCGAGGTCATGGAGGAAGCCAGTCATGTGCCTCATCACCCGCAAAAAATCACGCTGATCTTCAGTGCCATGCGGCATTTCGCCGAGGCTTTGAAGGCGCGTGGCTTTCGTGTTCACTACGTCCAGCTGGATGACTCACTGAACAGCGGCTCGGTGCCTGCCGAGTTGCATCGCTGGCAGTCATCGTTGCAGCCGGAAGAAATTCACCTGACCGAGACCGGTGACTGGCGTCTTGAACACTCGATCAAGACGTGTGGCTTAGCGATCCTGTGGCACGCCGACACGCGTTTTCTCTGCAGTCGTGGCGAATTCTCTGACTGGGCCCAAGGCAAAAAACAGCTGCGGATGGAGTTCTTCTACCGGGAGATGCGCCGCAAAAGTCGGTTATTGATCAATGGCGACGGCACCCCGGTCGGTGGCGCCTGGAACTTCGACGCGGAAAACCGCAAAGCGTTGCCCAAGAACGTGCGCGCGCCCTACCCCGCGCGGTTTTCTACCGACGCCATCACTCAGGAAGTCATTGCACTGGTTCGGGACAGGTTCTCCAGTCACTACGGTGCGCTGGATAACTTTGACTACCCGGTGACGCATGCCGAAGCCCAGTCGCTGTGGGAGTATTTTCTGGATTACGGGCTGGCCGGTTTTGGCGACTATCAGGACGCCATGGCCAGCGACGAACCCTTTCTTTTCCACGCCCGCATCAGCGCCGCGCTGAACATCGGCCTGCTGGACCTTCGTCAACTGTGCAGCGATGTGGAATCGGCCTATTGGGCAGGCAGTATTGCCTTGAATGCCGCTGAGGGCTTCATTCGCCAACTGATCGGCTGGCGTGAATATGTGTGCGGCGTCTATTGGTTAAAGATGCCGGACTACGCCAGGGGCAATTCATTCGGCAACACCAGGTCGCTGCCGGAGTTCTACTGGACCGGTAAAACCAGAATGAACTGCATGAGTCAGGCCATCGGTCAAAGCCTGGAATACGCCTATGCGCATCACATTCAGCGCCTGATGGTGACCGGCAACTTCGCGCTGCTTGCCGGCATTGCGCCGCCGCAGATATGCGAGTGGTATCTGGCGATTTACATGGATGCCTTTGACTGGGTCGAGCTGCCCAACACATTGGGCATGGTCATGCATGCCGATGGTGGCTACCTCGGCTCCAAACCCTACTGCGCCAGCGGTCAGTACATCAAGCGCATGTCCAATTACTGCGGTGACTGCGCTTATAAAGTGACTGAAAGTACGGCTGACAATGCCTGCCCTTTCAACTCGCTGTACTGGCACTTCCTGATGCGTCACGGCAACCTTCTGCGCGGCAATCAGCGCATGGGCATGATCTACAAGAATCTGGATCGCATGCCCGAATCGAAACAGCAAGCACTCTGGCAGCGCGGCGAGATGCTGCTTGCGAAGCTGGATGCTGGGGAGATGATTTAAAGCAGATCGTTTGTTAAGCCTGACGCTGCGCTGTCGCGAATCAAACATAGAACCTGTAGGAGCGCGCTTGCCCGCGATAGCGTCAGCGCAGCCAATATATGTATCGACTGGCACACCGAATCGCGGGCAAGCGCGCTCATCAAACAACACGCAAACCACTGGATTGAAATGCATTTTCTGTAGGAGCTGCCGAAGGCTGCGAAGCATTTCTCCTGATAAACCGCGATCGCAGCCTTCGGCAGCTCCTACAGGTCCCGTGTTTACTTAGCGAAAGCGTAGTGTCAGGGACACCGGGATGCCCTTACAGAAAAGCACTCCAAATCAGGCAGTGGCATTTATTGGACAGGAGATGCATTGAAAAAGAATGAGTTGCCCGTAAAAAGCTGCGTCGTCTGCGGCCTGCCTTTTACCTGGCGCAAGAAGTGGGCGCGTTGCTGGGATGAAGTCCGCTACTGCTCGGAGCGTTGCCGACGAAACAAGCGCGCCGAGCATTCAAGTTAGAAAGCCAGATGTCCGAAACGGTCCTGCACTGGTCCTGCCCATGTCTATCGTCGTTACCGCTGTGTGCTTACCATGGGATCTCTTAAGCGCCTCTGACACAGCAAAGAGAACAGACCATGAGCCACAAAGCCTTGATCGTCATTGATGTGCAACACTCGTTCCGCCACTCTACCTACTGGTCCGAAACTGACCTGCCGACTTACCTGAAAAACCAGCAAGCGTTGATTGACGGGTGTGTCCAGCAAGGTATCCCCGTGGTACAAGTCTTCCACGTCGAGGAGCAGGGACACTTCTCTCTGGCGTCAGGTCACGTGAAAACCCTGGACGAACTGTCCATCCAACCGGATGTGGTCATTCACAAGCGTTTTCACAGCGCGTTCGCTGGCACTCCACTCGCCGCCTGGCTGACTGAAAGACATATCAATTCACTGATCATCAGCGGCATCCGCACTGAACAGTGTTGCGAAACCACCACACGGCAAGCCTCAGACAGCGGCTTCTCCGTAGACTTCGTCAGCGAGGCGACTTTGACTTTCCCCATGACTCACCCACGCAGCGGTCGCACCTACAGCCCCGCAGAGATTCGCGAGCGTACCGAACTGGTGCTGGAAGATCGCTTTGCCCGGATCGTCACCGTTACCCAGGCGCTCGAAGGTTGAAACAATGACGATCCCGGTGCTGTTTGTACTGCTGCCCAATGTGCTGATGCTTGATCTGGCAGGCCCGGCGGAAGTACTGCGGCTTGCCGCGCAAGGTGAGAGCGAAACAGCGCTGAAGGTTGATCTGCACTACGTCAGCCCGGTTGCGTCGCTGCAATCTTCAATTGGTTTGCCATTGTCCGGCTTGGCACCACTGCCAGAGTTTCTGATGCCTGGGACGTTGGTGGTGCTGGTCGGCTCTACCACCGGGACAACACCCGCACAGCAGCTTCAGTTCGAGCAGGCCAGCGTGGTCGTCACTGACTGGTTGCAACGGGTATTTGAGCCATCAGGAAACCGGCTGGTGTGCATCTGCGCAGGAGCGTTGATCGCCGCTAAAGCGGGCCTTCTGGAGGGTCGGCAATGCACGACTCATCACTCTCTGTGCGCCACTTTGCAAACCATTGCACCCAACGCGCGGGTGCTGGAGAACCGACTGTATGTCACTGACGGGCCGATCAGTTGCAGCGCTGGTGTAACCGCAGGTATCGACCTGATGCTGCATCTGGTCGCAGAGCTGGCGGGACCGCAACTGGCCTGTTCTGTGGCGCGGGACATGGTGGTGTACATGCGTCGTGGCGGCGCTGACCCGCAACTATCGCCCTGGATTGCCGGGCGCAATCATCTGCATCCCGCGCTGCACCGTGTGCAGGACGCAATCACTGCGGCGCCTTGTGACGACTGGAGTGTTACCCGCATGGCAAGCCTGGCGTGCACCAGCAGCCGACATCTGGCGCGCCTGTTTCAAGAGCACGCGGGCATCAGCCCGCTTGATTACCTGCACCGGCTGCGCGTCAGCGTCGCCCGTGAACTACTGGCCCAATCAACCCTTGATATGGAAGCGATAGCCGAGCGTGCCGGGTTTGGATCGGCGCGACATTTGCGGCGGATCTGGGGCAAGTATGAGGCCACGCCACCGTCGGAAAGCCGCTCGGGTTGAATTGGAATACTTTTCTGTAGGAGTCGCCCCTGTGTCCCTGACACCACGCTGTCGCGCAGCAAACAGAGGACTGGTGGGACCGGATTTATCCGGGAAGGCGGCATTCTTGGCGATGAAAATGCTGCGAATGTAATGGCCTCTTCCCGAATAAATTCGGTCCTACCGGTTCTTTGTGAATTCAGATAGTTACGTGTTGTTTGATGGGAGCTCACGAGCACCGCGACAGCGTGGTGTCAGGCACTGCTCCCACAGAGTCTACGCAATCCGTAGGACTGGCTTCAGCCGGGAGGACGTCGGTATATCCGCTGAACATCCCTGGCCAAAGATGCGGCATCACGGGCTCACGCCAATCCAGCAAAAAGCACGCAGCCTACCGAATCTCATTGACGTACATGAAGTGCTCAGTACTTGCGCGCTGGTGCGTCATCATCACCGGCGTGGCGGCCTGATCGAAAGACACCGCATCAATGATCATCACCGCATGGGGCGCAGTCAGTTCCAGTAGCTGGCAATCTTCGTCATTGGCCAGCCCGGCCGTCAGTTGCTCCCGCACAGCGGCAACGCGCAGGCCGTATTGCTCCAGTAGATAGCGATAGAGCAGCTCCGGCAGTTCGTCCGGGCCAGGGAAATCCGGCACTTTACTGGCCACGATCGTGAACTGCTCGTGCATCGCGGGCACACCATCGATGCTGCGTAGACGGTGCAAGCGATAAACCGGGCTGCCCTCTTCAATCAGGAGCTTTTCAGCGTCCTTGGCGTTCGCCTCCCCCAACTGGTAATCAAGCAACACGGTGCGCGATTTCAGCAGCGCGCCTTCCTTATTGTGCAAACGGAAGTACTGGAAGAAATAACGCAGGTTGTGAAGCGGAGCCCAGCCCGTCACCACGGTGCCCGTCTTGCGCCTACGCATCAGCATCCCTTCGGACACCAGCTCGGCCAAAGCGCGGCGGATGGTGCCAACTGAAACGCCGAAATCGGCCGCCAAAGCATTTTCACTGGGTATGACCGTGCCGCTGGCCCATTCGCCGAGAAGGATCGCCTCGGAGATGTGCCGTTTGACCACCTCATAAAGGGGCGCGCTGTCGTTTTCGCTCAATCGCGAGAAATTCACAGGTGCAGGCGGCGGGTTGTTGTCTGTCATCTTTTTTCCTTGACGGGCCGTGCATGGATACTTAACTATAAACTATATAGAAATACATCGAGAGCGAAAAATGACGACGAATGCGGCGCTGAAACAGGCACTCGAGTCGATCGAGGCGGATCATGATTCGCTCATCCACGATCTGCAACGCATGATCGCGGTAGACACCTGTTTTCCTCCGGGAGCGGGCTACGGCGCGTTCGCCGACCTCATGGATGAGTTGGTCGCGCCGTTAGGCATGGACACACGCCGCGTCACAGTGCCCGAAGCACTGTGGCAGACCCGCAGCGGCGAAGCCTATGGCGAACGCATCAATCTTGTCGCTCGCCAGCGCGGCGATCGGGAAGTCTGCAGCCTGTATTTCCATGTCGATACCGTACCGCCGGGCGACGGCTGGACTCAGCCACCGCTGGAACTGACCGAGGTCGGAGGCAAACTTATTGGCCGCGGCACCGCTGACATGAAAGGCAGCATCGCCTCTACCCTCGCCGCCTTGCGTGCAGCCCAGCGTTTCAAGTTGCCGCTGCGCTATTGCCCGGCGTTGTTGCTGTGCACTGACGAAGAAGGCGGCCTGTACCCAGGCATCCGTTATCTGGCCGAACAACAGTTGGTCGAAGGCCACATCCTCAGCTTCAACGGCGGCGCAGCACCCCGGATCTGGGCGGGCTGCTTTGGCAGTATCGATCTGAAGATAACGGTCAAAGGCCGCTCCTCGCACTCCGGTGAGCCGGTCAATGCAATTAATGCCATTGAACAGAGCCTGCCGCTGCTTAATGCGCTGCACAGCCTGAAGCTCGACGTGCAAAAACGAGCCTGGCCGATGCCCTCGCCGCCGCATTACAACGGCGCCCCGCTGATTTCACGCATGACTCTGGCCGCCGCCCACGGTGGTAGCAAGGGATCAACCGTCCCCGCGCAGTTCGAGATTCTGATCAATCGCCGCTATGCGCCGCAGGAGCCTTACGAACAGGTCATGGCTGAGTTGAAAAACTGCATTGAGAGCGCCATGGCAGATAGCGAAGCACTGTCCGTCGAGCATGAAGTAATTGGTCATCTGGCGCCGGTCGCAGATCCCACGGGTCCACACTGGCCACGATGGCAGGCCGCGCTGGGCGTTGGCTTCGGTTTCACCCCGGAGCAGTTTCAGTGCTATGGCTCGTCGAGCAGTTCCGACATGGGCTGGGTGCAGCAAGCCGGGATTCAGGAGATTCTGCTGGGTGGACTGATCCGCCCGGAAAGCCGTATTCATGCTGCGGACGAGTACACCACACGCAGCGACCTGGTGGCTCTGGCGCAGTCGATTCTGGCCTATCTGGCCGCTGATTTCGATTCGCCGGATTCTTTTGAATCACCTGCTGACTGAACACTGGAAACACCGAAGACCGGCATCAAGACTGGTTATCGGCTTTTTACCTGGCTGCCCTATGCCCACTCATTGCTAAGTGAAGTATCGCCATGACTAACGTTTTCAGGCTCAACCGTCGTCGTTTTCTGACCACCTCCGCCATCGTTACCGGCGCGGCTATGCTGCCGTTTTCCGGCACACTATGGGCTGCGGCGGCTGCACGCAAAGGCGGCACGCTGCGTATCAGCGTCGACCAGGCGGTGGGCATGCTCAACCCGCTGCTGGCACGGGTTAACCCCGAATATCTGCTCAGCGAACTGCTTTATAACGGCCTGACCCGCCTGAGCCAGGACATGCAGGCCGAACCGGATCTGGCGCAATCCTGGAGCCACAACGATACGCTGACCGAATGGACGTTCACCCTGCGCAGCAATCTGCGATTCCACGATGGCAGCGCCTGCACCGCCAAGGACGTCGCCGCCAGCCTGCAAGCGATCCTTGATCCAAAAACCGCTTCGCCCGGCCTGCGCAACATCGGCCCGATTCAAACCGTCGAAGCCCTTGATGACGTGCGCATCAAACTGACCACCAGCGCCCCGTATGCCGACCTGCCAGTGAGCCTGGCCTACCCGGACGCCAAGATCGTCCCGGCCGCCATCGTGCAAGGCGATCTGGCTCGACTGTCCCGCGAAGCGGTGGGCACCGGTCCGTTCACGCTGGTGTCGTTCGAACCGGAACGCATGGTCGTGGTTGCCCGCAACGAACACTTCTATGACCCGGAGCGCCCGCATCTGGATCGTATTGAAATCCGCGTCTATCCCGATCCGTCTGCGGAAAGCTCGGCGCTGATGTCAGGCGACATTGACCTGATGCTCTCGGCACAAGCCACAGAGTTCAGCCGTCTCAGTGATGCCAGCGGCGTAAAAGGCCTCCGCGTCCCTTCCGGACAGTTCCTGAATATCAACATGGCGTGCGACCAGCCGCCCTTCAACGACGTGCGGGTTCGTCAGGCGCTGTCTCTTTGCGTTGACCGTGCCGCCCTCGTGGATTTTGTGGCGGAAGGTTTTGGTACTCCCGGCAATGACACCCCGCTCAATGCTGCTTATCGCTACCACAGCGATATCGCGTTGCGAGAGGCCAATATCGATCAGGCCAAGAAACTGCTGGCCGACGCCGGTTATCCCAATGGTCTGGACATCACGCTGGTGGCTTCGGACAAACCGTCCACGCGTACCCAACTGGGTATTGCTGTCCGCGAAATGGCCAAGCCAGCCGGCTTCAACATCAATGTTGCGACCATGGCCAACAGCACTTATCTGGATCAGGTCTGGAAGAAAGGCAATTTCTACGTCGGCTTCTACAACATGCAGCCTTCCGCCGACGCGGTGTTCTCGCTGCTGTACACCTCGAATGCCGCCTGGAATGAAACCCGCTGGAACAACGCCGAGTTCGACGCAGCCGTGACTGCTGCCCGCGGCACCGATGACCCGGTCAAGCGCGCCGCCCTGTACGCCACCTCGCAGAAACTGATGCACGAGCAGGTGCCTTCGCTGATTCCGACGTTCTTCGATGTGCTGGCCGCGCAACGCAACTACGTCCAGGGCTACCAGTTGCACCCACGCGGCGCGGTGTTCCGGCTCGATCAGGCGTGGCTGGACGACAGCGCGCCCAAGCGTGGATGAACCGAGGATAAACCTGTGACTGCTGCTTATCTGACCAAGCGTTTGCTGTTGGTCGTGTACACCCTGCTGATCGTTTCACTGCTGGTCTTTGCAATCACGCAACTGCTCCCGGCAGATGCGGCGGTGACGTTGCTGGGCCAGAACGCCACGCCTGAGGCCTTGGCAGCACTGCGTGCCAGGCTTGGGCTGGATCAGCCCGCCTGGCTGCAATTCAGTCACTGGTTGATGGGGGTTCTGCAAGGCGACCTGGGTGTGTCAATGCGCAATGGCCAGCCGGTACTCGGTTCGCTGCTTGATGCGCTGGGCCGCTCGTTATTGCTGGCGAGCTGCTCGTTGCTGCTGATGCTGGCGGTGGCGATTCCCCTGGGAATCATCGCCGCTGTGCGCCGAGGACGTCCGGTCGACCTGATCATCGGCGTGCTGTCGTACATCGGTGTGTCGTTGCCCGAGTTCGTGACGGCCACGCTGCTGGTTCTGCTGTTCGCTGATTTCTGGCAACTGCTACCGGCGACCGGCTATGTGCCGCTGGGCGATAACGTCGTCGAAGGCATTCGCCACCTGATTCTGCCGACGCTGACGGTGTCGATGATCATGGTCGCCCACGTCTCGCGCATGGTGCGCTCGGAAATGATCGACGTTCTGGAAACCGACTATATACGCGCCGCACGCCTCAAAGGCCTCACGCGGCGGCGGGTATTGCTGCGTCATGCGCTGCGCAACGGCTTGTTGCCGACCATCACCATTGTCGCGCTGGACGTGGGCTACCTGCTGGGCGGCATCGTCGTAGTCGAGGAGATTTTCAACATTCCCGGCATCGGCCGCGAATTGCTGGTAGCAGTCGCCGCTCGCGACTTGCCGGCCATTCAGGGCGGTGTGTTGATCCTCGCCGCTACTTATTGCGTGGTCAACTTTGTGGCTGACCTGACCTATGCCTATCTCGACCGGCGAATTCAATATGCGTAATGTTTTCTACCGGCTGCTGACAACGCCGCAAGGCTTGCTGGGCAGTCTTATCTTGCTGCTGGCGGTGGTGCTGGTCATTGCTGGGCCCGCGCTGGCCCCGTTCGACCCGGAAGCCATTTCAATTCTCACCCGCTACAAAGCTCCCAGCCTGACGCACTGGCTGGGCACCGACCAGATGGGCCGCGACATCCTCAGTCGTGTACTGGTCGGGGCTCAGGCAACGATCTCGCTGTCAGTGTTTGCTACCGCCATGGCGATGCTCATCGGCGCATTACTGGGCACTGTCAGCGGTTACCTCGGTGGTCGCGTCGACGAAGCACTGATGCGAACGCTGGATGCGGTAATGGCAATCCCCACGCTGTTATTTGCAATGCTGATTGTCAGCACGCTCGGCAAAAGCGATTTCAATGCGGTACTGGCGATCACCATTGCCTTCGTGCCAGGCATGGCGCGTATCGCCCGCAGCGTTGCCCTCGCAGCCCGCCGCCAGGACTACGTCAATGCCGCAATCGCCCGAGGTGAATCCACCGCCTACATCGTGGTGCGGGAGATGTTGCCCAATATCGTCGCACCGATCATTGTCGAGGCGACCATCCGCGTGGCCTTCGCGATCATGCTGTTTGCCACCTTGAGCTTCCTCGGTCTTGGCGCACAACCGCCCCAGCCTGAATGGGGGCTGATGGTTGCCGAAGCGCGGCGCTACTTCTTCCAGGCTCCGTGGATGATGCTGATGCCGGGCCTGGCAATCGCCATCATTGCGATCGGCTTCAATCTGCTGGGCGATGGCTTGCGCGATGCCCTTAATCCCAAGGGGCAGCGCTCATGAGTACGGTTTTGCAAGTGGCTGACTACAGCCTCGACTATCAATTGCCCACAGGCGCCCTGAACGTCCTGCAAAACATCGATTTCAGTGTTGCAGCCGGCGAAGTCGTCGGGCTGGTCGGTGAGTCCGGCTCGGGCAAGACCACCCTTGGCTGGGCAATCATGCGTTACCTGGCCAGCAATGCCCGGGAGATGGGCGGCAGCATCAGCCTGCAAGGCGAAAACCTGCTGCAAATGCCTCAACGTGAGGTGGAGAAGCTGCGTGGCGGTCGCCTGGGCATGATTTTTCAAGACCCTAGCGCGTCGCTTAATCCGACCCTCAGCCTCGGCGAGCAAGTGGTTGAAGTCCTGACCCGCCATCGGGATCTGGGCTATCGCGAGGCCTGGGCCCTGGGCGAACAATTGCTGGCCGACGTTGATCTGAAAGACCCTGCCGCAATGATGAAGCGTTTCCCCCACGAAGCCTCCGGTGGCGAGAAGCAACGTGTGCTGATCGCAACTGCCTTCGCTTGCCGCCCGCAGTGCCTGATTTTCGATGAACCGACCACGGCACTCGACGTGATCAGCTCCGCGCAGATCCTGCAGTTGTTTCGCCGTCTGCGTGAAGAAACCGGCGTTGCTTCTTTATATATCTCCCATGACCTGGCGCTGGTGTCGCGCGTTGCGGACCGGGTGTGCGTGCTCAATCAGGGGCGCATTGTCGAGCAGGCTCGTGGCGGACGTATTTTCAGCGCCCCAAGTGATCCTTACACGCAACGTCTGGTGGCGGCTGTTCCGGCTGCGGACAAACGTCTGCTGGAGGAAAGGAAATCCGTTGGTCCCGCGCTACTGCAAGTCAGCGACCTCAACGTCCGCTACGGGCGGCCAAGCTTGCTGGACAGCCTGCTGCGGCGTAAATCCGTGCCGTCCATGGGCGCCCGCGACATGAACCTGAGCATGGCGCGTGGCGAAATTCTCGGCATCATCGGCGAGTCCGGCTCGGGTAAATCAACCCTCGCCAAGGCCCTGACTGGCTTGACGCCGTTTACCGGCACTGTGTATTTCGACGGCAAACCGATCTGCGGCCCTGCGCAAATGGATCGCGATTACAGGCGCAAGGTGCAGATCATCTTTCAGCACCCGGACGCCTCGCTTAATCCACGCCAGACGATTGGCCAGATTCTTTCCCGGCCACTGCGTCTGTATGGCATGAATAAAGACGAAACCGAAGCGCAAGCCATCGCACGTCTGCTCCGCGAAGTGCGTTTGCCGGAAGACTTTGCCACTCGCCATCCCCACGAGTTGTCGGGTGGACAAAAGCAGCGTGTCGCCATCGCCCGCGCTTTTGCCGCCCGCCCTGAACTGGTGATCTGCGATGAAATCACCGCCGCGCTGGACGTTTCGGTGCAGGCCACGGTGATCGAACTGCTACTGGAACTGCGCCGCCAGCACGGCACTGCGTACCTGTTCATTACTCATGATCTCAATCTGATCAGGCAGATTGCCCACCGGATTGCCGTGATGTACCGCGGTGATCTGCTGGAAATTCTGCCCGCCGTGGACATGGCCGCTCAGGCCACTCACCCCTATACCCGTGCCCTGCTCGACGCAGTGCCGCAGCCTTTGAATGAATTGGAGCGCATTGATGAAGAGCCACAGCATGACGCCTGAAGCGCTACTCGACCGCATTGACGAGGCGTACTGCCTGGATTTTCTGGCGCGCATGGTGCAGCACAAAAGCTACAGCGCCACCCCCGAAGAACGGCTACTGGCCGAATACATGGCAGGGCAAATGGCGGAGCTGGGGCTGGACGCCAAACTGATGCCGGTGCCGGGCGAACGCCTGAACGCCATTGGCACGCTCAAGGGTCAGGGCGGCGGTCACAGCCTGTTGTTCAATGGGCATCTCGACACCAACCCCGTGACTGAAGGCTGGACGGTGGATCCGTGGGCCGGAAAGATTGATGAGGAGTTCATCTACGGCATCGGTGTTTCCAACATGAAGGCTGGCGATGCAGCGTATTTTTGCGCACTGAAAACCTTGATTGACGCCGGGATCAAGCTCAAGGGCGATGTGATCCTCACTTATGTGGTGGGTGAACTGCAGGGTGGCATCGGGACCATTGCGGCCATCGAGCAAGGTGTGAAAGCGGACTATTTCATCAATTCCGAACCCACTGACCTGCAAGCCGTGACTCTGCATGTGGGTTCGTTGATGTTCGTCATCGAGCTGACCGGCGACACACGTCACCTGTCCAAACGCGAAGAGGCCGTGGACGTGATCACCGCTGCGGTGCAGTTGATCCCGCAGATCAACGGCATCACCTTCAGCGGCGCGCGTTCGCCGGAGCATGAGAAGGTCAATCGCGGCCATATTGGCGTGGTGCGCGGTGCGCTGGGCCGCGACCTCGAAGAATGGCGTCCGCCACAGGTTGCAGACTTTCTGCGCCTGCGCGGTTCGGCCCGTTATACGCCGGGCCAAACCGTGGAGTCAGTGCTGGCTGATTTGCAGCGCCTGCTGGATCAGCTTTGCGAGCAGTTCCCGGGACTACAGGCAAAGCTGATCAATGACAGTGACAACCAGCCGCTGATGCCGCCGTTCGAGGTGTCCCATGACTCGCTGATCGTCAAGGCGGTCAACACTGCTTATCAGCAGGTTCGTGGCGAGCCGCAGCCGACCGGGATCATCACCCCGCCCGCTTATTTCGGCACTGACGCTGCGCACTTCTACCAGCGTCTGGGCATGCAAGGCGTGGTCTGCGGTCCGGGCGGCAAGTTCAACACCATGCCGGACGAACGCGTACACATCAGCGATTATCTGGACATGGTGCGCGTCTATAT